>NZ_WUJP01000019.1 GCF_009806515.1 Geminicoccus flavidas
AGGCGGCACAGTTCCTGATCCTGCGCGCGCTGATCCATCACTTCGACAGCTATGGCAGCCTCGACCAGATCCGGACCCGTCGCTCCGGTGAACGGCTGTTCGTCGAGATCACGCTGGGCTTCGAGCCGGACCTGCCGATGGCGGAAGTCGACCGGCGGACGAGCGCCATCCGGCAGATGATCATGCAGGAGGTCGCCGGCACGGACGTCTCGATCGTGGCCAGGGCGCTGCCCTAGGTCGTCTGGGCCTCAAGCCAGCCGGGGAGCACGCTTGTGATTCGCTCACTCATGCAAGCATCATAACCTATTGATCTTGCTGGCTGTAAGATCAGATCTTTATCCGCTGCATGATCTTGCGGCTCGGGTTCGCTTCGCAGAGAGGAAGGGCAAGAATGGCACTGCAGCCTAGCCGGATCAGCGCCGCCCCTCGCGCCACCAGGCGAACACGGTGGTGCCCAGCAGCAGGGCCAGGGCCAGCCAGGCCGGCATCAGCGGCACCAGCTCGGTCCGCGACACTCGGTAGGCGCCGTGGTCGATCAGGCCCATCCAGCCGCGCCCGGCAGTCTG
>NZ_WUJP01000002.1 GCF_009806515.1 Geminicoccus flavidas
GTTGATGGCATCTGCACGTGGAAGCCATGCAGCTTCGGACTTGCGCAAATCGCGCCGCCGCCACAGGTTGCCGGCCAGCGAAGGCGGCCGGCGCTGCACGAGTGCCTAAGACGCCGCTATCCAGGGGGGAAGCTGGATGACCGCCATGAGCAAGCGCAAGAACGGGAACGGCGGAGAGGCCGCCACGGCCGTCAGCAATCTGCCGCAACCCGAGACCCTGATGGCTTGGTACCGGGAGATGCTGCTGATCCGCCGGTTCGAGGAGAAGGCGGGTCAGCTCTACGGAATGGGCCTGATCGGGGGCTTCTGTCACCTCTATATCGGCCAGGAGGCGGTTGCCGTCGGGATCCAGCATGCGCTCACCGACAAGGATTCGGTGATCACCGGCTATCGCGACCACGGCCACATGCTGGTGTGCGGCATGGAACCGCGCCGGGTGATGGCCGAGCTGACCGGCCGCGAGACCGGTTATTCCAAGGGCAAGGGCGGCTCGATGCACATGTTCGCCAAGGACAAGAAGTTCTATGGCGGCCATGGCATCGTCGGCGCGCAGATCCCGCTCGGCACCGGCATCGCGTTCGCGCATAAGTATGAAGAGGATGGCGGGCTGTGCGCCGCCTATTGCGGTGATGGTGCCGTCAACCAGGGCCAGGTCTACGAATCGTTCAACATGGCAGCCTTGTGGAAGCTGCCGGTGCTCTACGTGATCGAGAACAACCGCTACGGCATGGGCACCTCGGTGCAGCGGGCGGCGGCCGGCGAGCGTCTGTGCGACCGGGGTAGGGCGTACGGCATCCCGGGCGAGCAGGTGGATGGCATGGACGTGCTCGCGGTGGAGGCGACCGCCAGCCGGCTGGTCGAGAAGATCCGTGCCGGGGAGGGGCCGCAGATCCTGGAAGCGATGACCTATCGCTATCGCGGCCATTCCATGTCCGATCCGGCCAAGTACCGCACCAAGGACGAAGTCGAGGAGATGCGGACCCAGCACGACCCGATCGAGAACCTGAAACGGATCATCGAGGTCAACGGCTTTGCCGACGAGGCGGCGTTCAAGGCGATCGACAAGGAGATCCGCGACATCGTCAACGAGAGCGCCAAGTTCGCCCAGGACAGCCCCGAACCTGACCCGTCCGAGCTTTGGACCGACATCCTGGTAGAATCCTGATCCTGGGGCGCAACGTCATGCCGACCGAGATTTTGATGCCGGCCCTTTCGCCGACCATGACCGAGGGCAACCTCGCCCGCTGGCTGAAGAGGGAGGGTGACCCGGTCAAGTCAGGCGACGTCCTGGCCGAGATCGAGACCGACAAGGCGACGATGGAGTTCGAGGCGGTTGACGAGGGCGTGCTCGGTAAGATCCTGGTGCCGGAAGGCACGCAGGGCGTGGCGGTGAACACCCCGATCGGCGTGCTGCTGGAAGAGGGCGAGAGCCCCGACGCCGTCCCGACCAGCGCTTCCGCGGCGACCGGCGGTCGCGCCAAGGGCGACGAGCCGCGCACCGCCGACCATGCGCCGGTCGGCGAGAAGCCGGCCAGCGAGGCGCCGGCAGCCCCCACCGAGGGCGAAGCACCCGCTCCCGCCAGGAAGGTGCCGGCCGAGGCGAAGAAGCCAGCCGCGGCCGATCCGGACCTGCCGCCGGGCACGACCTTCGTGAAGCAGACGGTGCGCGAGGCGCTGCGCGACGCGATGGCCGAAGAGATGCGCCGCGACCCCAAGGTGTTCTTGATGGGCGAGGAAGTCGCCCAGTACCAGGGTGCCTACAAGGTCAGCCAGGGCCTGCTGGACGAGTTCGGTGCAAAGCGGGTGATCGACACGCCGATCACCGAGCACGGTTTCGCCGGCCTGGGCGTGGGCGCCGCCATGGCCGGGCTGCGGCCGATCGTGGAGTTCATGACCTGGAACTTCGCCATGCAGGCGATGGACCATATCATCAACTCTGCGGCGAAAACGCTCTACATGGCCGGCGGCCAGATGGGCTGCCCGATCGTGTTCCGGGGCCCTAACGGGGCCGCGGCGCGCGTCGCCGCCCAGCACAGCCAGGAATACAGCTCCTGGTATGCGCACTGCCCGGGCCTGAAGGTGGTCTCGCCCTGGTCGGCGGCGGACGCCAAGGGTCTGCTCAAGGCCGCGATCCGCGACCCCAACCCGGTCGTGTTCCTTGAGAACGAGATGCTCTACGGCCAGAGCTTCGAGGTGCCGCAGATCGAGGACCATGTCCTGCCAATCGGCAAAGCCAAGGTCGTGCGGGAAGGGACGGACGTCACCATGACCGCCTTCTCCTTGATGATGGGCCATGCCGTGGCCGCCGCGGACGCTCTGGCCGAGCAGGGCATCTCGGTGGAACTGATCGACCTACGCACCATCCGGCCGCTGGATGTCGAGACGATCGTGAACTCGGTCAAGAAGACCAACCGGCTGGTCTCAGTCGAGGAAGGCTGGCCGCAGTCGGGCATCGGCTCGGAACTGGCGGTGCTGATGATGGAGCACGCCTTCGATTATCTGGACGCGCCGGTGGTGCGGGTGACGGGCAAGGACGTGCCGATGCCCTATGCCGCCAATCTGGAAAAGCTGGCGCTGCCGCAGGTGCAGGACATGGTGGAGGCGGCCAAGGCCGTCTGCTACCGGACTTGATGGGGAAGGCGGGGGAAACGACCGGATGAGCATACAAATCCTGATGCCTGCGCTCTCGCCGACGATGAGCGAAGGCAATCTGGCCCGCTGGCTCAAGAAGGAAGGCGACGCG
>NZ_WUJP01000020.1 GCF_009806515.1 Geminicoccus flavidas
GCGGTCGACGCCCACGCGGCGGATATCGGGCACCGGCTGTTCCGCGAGCCAGGTGAAGGTGCCGCCGGTGGCCTGGACCACCGGGCGCAGCGGCAGGTCGGTGGTCGTGACTGCCTCGCCTTCGACCCGGGCCACCGGCAAGGGCGAGGCGAAGGCGACGTGCTCGCCATCCTCGATCCGCCAAAGGCCGCCCTCCTCTGCGGCGATCTCGGCGCGGGCGACGCCGTTTTCGTCGGGCACCAGGGTCAACCGCTGCACGCCGCCCGACGGCGAGGTCACCGTGACGTCGTGGGGCATGCTCTCCAGCGAGTGGCGCTCGATCGTCAGGCGCCGGTCGGCACCCTCTGCGGTCAGCTCCTCCTCTTCGAGCTCGGGCTCCTTCATCAGCCAGTGGACGAGGCGGCGCAGGAGCAGGCTCTGCGGTCCGCCGCCCTCGAAGCCACGCGCCCACAGCCAGGCATGGTCGGACAGGAGCTGGGCTACTCGGCCCTCGCCCTGGCGCTTGAGCAGGAGCAGGGGCTGCTCGGCGGCACCTGCCATCACCACGCTGGCATCGGCCGGGTCGACCTCCACCTGGCGGAACCAGCGGCCCCAGCGCCGGCCGTCCGCGTCCAGGCCGCGGGTGACCGGGTGGCGCCGGCCGAGCTCGGTGATGGCCGGGGTGAACGGCAGCTCGCTCACCTGGCCGGTGGGCGCACCCGGGAGGACACGCGCCAGCGGGGTGCGGAACAGGGAGGAGCTGGTGGCGAACTCCGGCCCCGCGGCTTCCAGCAGCGCCCCGCCACGCTCCACCCAGGAGGCGACGTTGTCCAGATAGATCGCCGGCAGCAGGCCGCGCCGGGCGTAGCGGTCGAAGATCACCAGGTCAAACTGGTCGAGCTTCTCCTCGAACAGCTCGCGAGACGGGAAGGCGATCAGCGCCAGCTCGCGGATCGGTGTGCCGTCCTGCTTCTCCGGCGGACGCAGGATCGTGAAGTGGACGAGATCGACCGCCGCGTCCGCCTTGAGCAGGTTCCGCCAGACCCGGAGGCCCGGATAGGGCTGGCCCGAGACCAGCAGCACGCGCAGCCGGTCGCGCACCCCGTTCACGAACACGACTTGCCGGTCGTTCTGCGCGGTGAGCTGGCCTTCCAGCGGGTCGACCTCCAACTCGATCGCCGCCTCGCCGCCGCGCTCCAGGCGGAACGGGAGGTCGGTGCTCTGGCCGGGCACCAGGTTGGCCCGGCCGACCAGCTGCCCATCAATCGACAGGCGCACCGGCACGGGCGCACTGCCCTGGGCGGGCTCGTCCTCCACCCGGACCGTCACAGTCTGCGGCTCACCGACCATCGCATAGGTAGGGGCGCGCTCGACCACGAGTCGCCGGTCGACCTCGTCCTGCCGGCCGGTCAGCAGGACATGCAGGGGTGCGTCCAGGCCGAGGCTGGCAGGATCTGCCGGCACGTCATGCACCCTCCCGTCCGTGACCACGACCACGCCCGCTAGCCGGCTGCGGTCGATCTCGCCGAGGGAGCGGCCGAGCCGGTCGAACAGCGCGGTGCCGCGGTCCGGATCGGCTTCCAGCGTGACCTCGCGCAGGTCCAAGTCGGGCACCGCAGCCAGGCGCTCGCGCAGCTCCGCGATGGCTTGGTCGGTGCGGGTTGGGCGCTCGCCGATCTCCTGGCTGGGCGTACGGTCGGTGACCAGCAACAGTTCGTCGGACAGGCGCTCGCGCTGCTCGGCCAGGATGGACGGGCCGGCCAGGGCCAGGAGGATCACCGCCAGGGCCAAGGCCCGCCAGCCGATGCCCGACGAGCGGCGCCAGATGCCCAGGCCCAGCAGCACGAGGCCCAGCAGGGCGCCCAGCGCGATCGTCCACCAGGGCAGGAGCGGGTGAAAGACGAGGTCGACGCCGGTCATTGGCCGAGACGCTCCAGGAGGGCTGGGACATGGACCTGATCGGTCTTGTAGTTGCCGGTCAGCGCGTACATCACGAGGTTGACGCCCACCCGGCGCGCTAGCTCGCGCTGCTCTTCGCCACCGGGCGTCACTGGCAGGAGCGACGCCCCGAACCGGTCGACCGCCCAGGCGCCGGCGAAGTCGGAGCCGGCCACGATCACCGTGGACACGCCGTCATTGACCTGGCTACGCGGCGCATCGACCCAGACAGTGCGTGGCGCGAACCTGCCCGGGAAGTTCGGCATCAGGTAGAAGGACTTGCTGAGCGCATGGTCGGCGTCGACCGGGGCCAGCGGCGGCAGGTCCAGGCCGTGGAACAGCTCCGCCAGCCGCTCCGCCCCCGGCCCCGCCTCGTCGGCCATGGTCCTGGCCGCGTCGCCCGTGTCGAACAGGATCATGCCGCCCTGGCGCAAATAGTCGCCGACCTTGGCGATCGCCGCCTCGGACAGGTCCGGGTGCTCAGGCGGGACCGGCCAGTAGAGCAGCGGATAGAGAGCCAGGTCGTCGGCCTCGACATCCACCGGCAGAGGCTCCTCCGGCTCCACCGAGGTCCGGTCGCGCAGGACCAGCGACAGGCCCTCCAGCCCGGCCGCCGAGATCTCGTCGACCTTCTGGATGCCGGTCCGAACCCAGGCCAGGCGGGTGCTCTCGGTGGCGTCCACCGCCCGCACCTCTGCCTGGGCCAGGGCCGGTCCGCCATTGCCCAGCAGCACCAGGGCGGCCAGCGCGGCGGCGGCGGCCGGGCGCAGGCGTGCCGGCAGGGGCAGGTGGCCGCGCAGCACCATGGTGATGGCGAGATCGGCCAGCGCCAGGAGGAAGGCGGCTGCCAGAAGCCAGGGGCCGAGCTCGGTCTCGCTGCTGGGGCCGACCCGCACTTCCGGCAAGGCCAGCACCGTGCCGTCGACCGGATCCAGGGCCGGCAGGTTCTGGCCGACATCCAGGGCACGGCGGGGGATCTCGTCGTCGCCGGCCTGCAGCTCGACCGGCGCCCAGAAGCCGGGCGGGGTAGCGGCCGAGGCACGGGCCGCCGCGAGGGCTGGCCCGTCCAGCGTCTCCACGCCCAGGGGCGGGGCCGCCAGCATGCCGGCGCCGGACAGCACGGCCAGCGGCCGGAAGCTGCCGCTGGCCTGGGTCTCGTCGCCACGGCCCAGCGCCGTCAGCCGGCGCAGCATGTCGACGAACAGGCCGGACAGCGGCAGGTCGGTCCAGGCGGGGTCGGCGGTGGTGTGGATCAGCACCAGCCAGCCATCGTCCTGGCGCCGCCCGGTCACCAGCGGCGTGCCGTCGGTGAGTGCCGCCAGGATCGCGGCGGTCAGGTCCGGGCCGGGCCGCGCCAGCACCTGGCGGCGGACGGTGACATCGTCCGGCACCCGCAGCCCGGCGAACGGCCCGTCCGTGGGGAACGGCGCCAGCTGCAAGGGCTCCGTCCAGGTCAAAGCACCACCGAGCTGGCGGTCGCCGAACCTCAGCGGCACCGGCACCAGCGGGTCCTCGCCGGCCGCCAGGCGCGGCCCGGCAAAGCGGATCAGGACGCCGCCGCCGTCGATCCAGCTCCGCAGCGCTGCCCGGTCCTGGTCGGTGAGTGCCGCGGCATCGGGCAGGACCATCGCCGCGGGCTCGCCCTCGATCAGCTCCGCCACGGTGCCGCGCCGGACCTCGGCATAGGGGGAGAGCGCCCGGTCGATGTACCAGGTCTCGGCCAGGAGCGGCTGGTCCGCCCCCTCGTCGACGGGCGCCACGATCCCGACGCTGCGGCGGCGCCAGCGCTCGTCCACCAGCACGGTCTCGCCGGCACCGCGCCGCTCGTCGATCTCCAGGCGCTCCACCTGGTTGCGCAGGTCGATCGGCAGGTCGAGGCTGCCCTGGACCTGGCGCTGGTCGGCCGCGATCGCCACGTCGGCATGGGCCAGCACCTCGCTGCGGCCGGCGAGCGCCAGGACCCGCAGCGGCTGCGCTTCCGGCCTGGCGGCGGCGCGCTCGACGCTGAACGCCAACCCGGCGGCATCCGGGTCGCCGTGGCGCAGCAGGAGCGGCGCATCGGCTGGATCGGGCAGCACCAGGCGCACCGGTGCGAGATCCCGAAGCCGGGCCGCGAGGCGCACGGCGTCGGCCACGGCGTCCGGTCCGGCCGCGGTACCGTCCGCGAACCACCACACCGCCGAGGGCGGCTCCGCCAGCCCGTCCAGGGCCCGAAGGGCCGCGGCCCGGTCGGCCGGCCAGCTCGCCGGGCCGCGTCGCTCCAGTTCGGCCAGGGCGTCGGGTGCGGTCATCGCCACGGGCTCGACGCCCTGCTCGGTGCCGGCGGTGCGCAGCAGCACCACCGGGCGGCCTTCGCGCCGGGCGGCGGTCAGCACGCGCTCCACCGAGGCACGGGTGACGCTCCAGCCGGGGGCGGCGGCAAAGCCGTCATCGACCACCAGCAGGAGCGGCCCGTCCCGCCCGGTGTCGGGGATGGGCTGGAGGACGGGGCCGGCCACCCCGAGGATCAGGAGGGCGGCCAGCAGGGTGCGCAGTGCCAGGAGCCACCAGGGCATCCGCGCGGAGGTCTTCTCCTCCTCCTGAATGCCGAGCAGCAGCCGGATCGGCGGGAACAGGCGGCGCTTGGGGCTGGGCGGGATCACCCGCAGGAGCAGCCAGATGGCCGGCAGGGCCAGCAGGGCGGCGAGCACCAGAGGCTGGGCGAAGGCGAGCGATCCGAGCCAGGGCAACGATCAGGTACTCCCGGCAGTCGGCAGGGCCAGCGCCTGCCACAGGGCCACCAGTGCCACCGTCGCCGGCTGGTCGGTGCGGTGCAGGATGTGGATCCAGCCGAGCCGGCCGGCAGCCTCGGCGAGACTCTGCCGATGCGCCTGCCACACGGTGCGGTAGCGCCGGCCGAGCTCCGCGGCGTTCTCCACCAAGCGCCGCCCGTCACCCTCCATCCCCTCGACCACCATCCGGCCCTCGTAGGGGAAGGTCTCCTCGGCCGGGTCGACCACCTGGACCAGCACGCCGCGCACGCCATGCGCCACGTGTGGCCGCAGCCAGTCGCGCAGGAGCTCCGGCGGATGGAGGAAGTCGCCGAACAGCACGGCCCGGGCATGGGCAGGAATGCGGTCGCCCGGCAGCGGGGCGTCGCGGGACAGCGGCTCGCTGGAGCCCAGTGCCCGCAGGATCCGGTTGGCGACGGTCTTGCCGACCACCGCGCGCTCGTCATGCCCGAGCAGGCCGACCCGCTCCCCGCCATCGACCAGCAGGTCGCCAAGCGCGATCATCAGCACGGCAGCCCGCTCCAGCTTGCGCGGCACGGCATGGCTGGAGCGGAAAGTCATGGACGGGCTGCGGTCGCACCACAGCCAGGCGGCCTGGGCCGCCTCCCATTCGCGCTCGCGCACGAACAGGCGGCTGCCGCGTGCCGACTGGCGCCAGTCGATCCGCTGCGCCGGGTCGCCCGGCTGGTAGGGGCGGAACTGCCAGAAGGTCTCGCCCGGGCCGGCCCGGCGCCGGCCGTGGACACCCTGCACCACGCCCGCCGCGATCCGCCTGGCCTCGAGCTGGAGTGCCGGCAGGCGGGCGGCGAGGCCAGCCGCCTCGGCGCGCTGGCCCAGCGGATCGCGCTGCGGCTCAGAACGCATGAGCGAGCAGGCGGCGGATCAGCTCGTCGGCATCGATCCCTTCCGCGCGGGCGGCGAAGCTGGGGGCGATCCGGTGGCGCATCACCGGCCGGGCAAGGGCCCGCACATCGTCCAGCGAGGGGGCGATCCGGCCGTCCAGCAGCGCCTTGGCCCGCACCGCCAGCGCCAGGGCCTGGCTGGCGCGCGGGCCGGCACCCCAGGCCAGCAGCCGGTCGAGGTCGGGCAAGGCACCGCTGCCGGGCCTGGCCGCACGTACCAGCTTCAGGATCGCGTCCACCACCTGGTCGCCGATCGGCAGGCGACGCACCAAGCGCTGCCACTGGTCGAGCAGGCGTGGGTCGGCGATGGCGGGGGCGGTCGCCTCGGTGCCGCCCGTGGTCACCAGCACCATGCGCCGCTCGGCCGCCTCGCTCGGATAGTCCACGTCGATCTGCAGGAGGAAGCGGTCGAGCTGGGCCTCGGGTAGGGGATAGGTGCCCTCCTGCTCGACCGGATTCTGGGTCGCCAGCACATGGAACGGGCGCGGCAGGTCGTGGTCCTCGCCAGCCACCGTCACCTTGCGCTCCTGCATGGCCTGCAGCAGGGCCGCCTGGGTGCGCGGGCTGGCGCGGTTGATCTCGTCGGCCATGAGCAGCTGGGCGAACACCGGCCCGCGGATGAAACGGAACGCGCGCCGCCCGTCCGCGGCCTCGTCCAGCACCTCGGAGCCCAGC
>NZ_WUJP01000021.1 GCF_009806515.1 Geminicoccus flavidas
ACGTCGGACGGCATCAGGTCAGGCGTGAACTGGACCCGCTTCTGACTGAGCCCCAGCACGACGCCCAGCGTCTCCACCAGCCGGGTCTTGGCCAAGCCCGGCACGCCCACCAGGAGGCCATGCCCGCCGGCCAGGAGGGTTACTAAGGATTCCTCGACCACCCGCTCCTGGCCATAGACGACCATGGCCACGGCCTCCTTGACCCTGGCCAGGCCGTCCACCGCCGCCTCGACGGCCTGAACCGCCACCTCTGCGCCCGGCTCGTTGGCAACGCTCATCCGCCCTCCATCGGCAAGATCGCGAAACGAAGGCCCGGCATCCGGGGCGGCCCGGCGGCGCGGGCAGCAGGACCGGTGCCGGCTGTACCAGGTCGGCCGGTCTTGCTCGACCGCCTGCACCCAACACACATATGACCACAGGATCGGCGTTTCCACCTCGACGCGCAACGCGGCAGGATGGTTCGGCCGCAGGGTGGCCAGGAGTAGGACAGGAGACGGGACTTGAGCGAGGGTGGGTCGCAAGGCGGCGGTACCAGGCCGATGATCGACTGCGGCGACCTCGATCTGCGCATCGAGGCGGACGGGAGCTGGCACTATCGCGGCTCGCGGATCGACCGGCAGAAGCTGGTCCGGCTGTTCGCCTCGGTGCTGAGGCGTGAGCCGGATGGCAGCTACTGGCTGGTGACGCCGGTCGAGCGCGGCCGGGTCGAGGTCGCCGACGCGCCGTTCCTGGCGGTCGAGGCGGAGGTGGTGGGCCAGGGAAAGGCGCGGCGGATTCGCCTGCGCACCAATCTGGACCACTGGGTCGAACTCGGCGCGGAGCACGGGCTGCGCATTGGGCAGGGCCCCGATGGCGGTCCGCGCCTCTACGTGCAGCTGGAGAACGGCCTGGAGGCAGGGCTAGCCCGGCCGGTATGGTACCAGCTCCTGGAGCTGGCGATCGAGGATAGCGGCCCGGACGAGCCGGTGGGCCTCTGGGCCGGCGGCCGCCGCCATGACCTGTCCGCCCTGGCGGTCGATGGAGACGCGGCTTGAGCGATGAGGATCTGGCGGCAGCCTGGCGCAACCCCGCGCTCCTGCGTGCCCGGCTGGATCGCGCCCGGCCCGTGCCCAAGCGTTTGGCGGAGAGCCTGAACCGTGGCGACGAGGGATTCGAGGAGCTGCGCCCGCCAGGTCTGCCGCGGCCAGCCGCCGTGCTGGTGGGGCTGGTCGAGCGGCCGGGCGGGCCGTTTCTCCTGCTCACCACCCGCACCGCCCATCTGCGCCACCATGCGGGCCAGGTGAGCTTTCCGGGCGGGCGGATGGAATCAGCCGATCCCGACCCGGCCGCGACCGCGCTGCGTGAGGCCGAGGAGGAGATCGGCCTGCAGCCGGACGAGGTGGAGGTGCTGGGCGAGCTCGATCCCTACGACACGGTGACCGGGTTCCGCATCCACCCTGTGGTCGGCTGGATCCGGCCCAAGGCCGCGTGGATCCCCGACCCGTTCGAGGTGGCCGACGTGTTCGAGATGCCGCTGGAGTTCGCGGTCGACCTCGCCAACCACTGTCGCGAGCAGCGGATGCGCGACGGCCGGATGCGCACCTACTGGACGCTGCCCTGGAACGGCCGGCATGTCTGGGGTGCCACCGCCGGGATCATCGTCAACTTCGTGCAGCTCCTGCGCTGGCGGCCATGAGCGGCAGCGCTGTGCAGCTCGATGCCCCCTGGCTGCGCTGGACGAGCACTCGTCTTGTGGTGGCGGCGCTGACGGAGGGGGGCGGTCAGTGCTGGTTCGTTGGCGGCTGCGTCCGTGACAGCCTGCTGGCACCGGGCAGGGACGATGCTACGCTCGACATCGACCTCACCACCGACCTCCTGCCCGAACGGGTCGCGGCACAGGCGGCGGCGGCCGGGCTCAAGCCCATCCCGACCGGCATCGAGCACGGCACGGTGACGGTGGTGGCGCAAGGTCGCCCGTTCGAGGTGACGACGCTGCGCCGGGACGTGGCCACTGATGGCCGCCATGCGCTGGTGGCGTTTGGCGGCAGCCTCGCCGAGGACGCGGCCCGCCGCGACTTCACGATCAACGCCCTCTACGCCTGCCCGGACGGCGAACTGGTCGACCCGCTGGGCGGGCTCGCCGACCTGCAGGCCAGGCGCGTGCGCTTCGTCGGCGACCCGGAGCGGCGGATCCTGGAGGACCATCTGCGCATCCTGCGCTTCTTCCGCTTCTTCGCCCGGTTCGGCGGCGAGGCACCCGATCCTTCAGGTCTCGCCGCCTGCATCCGGCATGCGGCGCTCCTGAGGAGCCTGAGTGCGGAGCGGGTCGCGAAGGAACTGCTGAAGCTGCTGGCCGGCCCGAACGTCCTGGCCAGTCTCCAGGCGATGGTGGATGGCGGCATCCTGGCCGCACTCGGAATGGAGGATGCCGTGCCCAGCCGGCTGGCGCCGCTCTTGCGCCTTGCCCCCGATGCCGACCCGCTCCTGCGCCTGGCGGCCCTGTTCCACGGGCCCCAGCCGGCGCCAGGACAGGGCGAGCGGCTGGCCCTGCGACTGCGCCTGTCGTCGGCCGAGGTCCGCCGACTGGAGGCGGCTCTGGGCGAGGCGGCACCGCCGCTGGACGAGGCGCCGGCGGTCCTCGAGCGCCGCTGGTACCGGGAGGGCGGCACCGCCGGCTGGCGGGACCGGTTCCTGCTGGCCGCCGCGGCCCAGGGGCTGGGCCGGGAGGCGGTGGCGGCACCCCTGGCCCTGGCCCGCAACTGGACCCGGCCGGAGTTCCCGATTGGCGGGCGTGATGCGCTGGCACTCGGGATGCGGCCCGGCCCTGAAGTCGGCACGCTCCTGCGCGAGGTCGAGGCCTGGTGGCTGGGCCAGGGCATGCGTCCGGACCGGAACGCATGTCTTGCCGAGCTCTCCGCACGTTACCGGCTTGACGAACCTCCGCCGGCCCCCTAATCACCCGCTCGCACGGCCGTTGGGGGATAGTTCAACGGTAGAACGACCGGCTCTGACCCGGTTAATCCTGGTTCGAATCCAGGTCCCCCAGCCAACACTCCGAGCCGGCCAGCTCCCCACGATTACCGGTTGAGTATCACCTGCCAGGATGCTGGCGGGCGCGAATCATTTCGGCCGGTTTCTCTCACGGCTGCCGAAGTGCCAGCTCCGGCGCGCCCGCGGCATTACCGCGACCGCACCGGCGAGGCTGCCGGCTCAGCCCTGCATGATGTCCTTGAACCTGCCGAACCACTCGCTCTCGTTCTCGACCTGCACCCTGGTCGGGATCGAGATCAGCCGGGCGAAGTCCTCCGGCGTAGTCGGATAGGCCGGGTCACCGGCCAGGTCGGCCGGCGGGGTCAGGCCCGGCACCATGCCCGGCAGGCCCAAGCCATCGCACCAGACCTGCTGCGCGTCCCTCGACAGGGCGAAGTTCACGTACTGCCTGGCCCAGTAGAGCTCGTTCTCGGGCAGGCCCACCGGCACCCACAGCCCGTCCGTGTCGACCTTCGCCCCCTCCTTCGGCACCGTCCAGCTGACCGGGATGCCGTTCTTCTTCGCCTCGCGGGCATTGCTGATGATGGTGCAGGCGAGGTCGATCTCGCCGTTCTGGAACCAGGTGGTGAAGTCCGGATCCTCGCCGAGCAGCGGCTCGTTCTCCTTCACCTTCGCGATGAAGTCCCAGGCCGGCTGCATGTTCCCGGGGATGTCCTCGACCTTGCCCCCGCCGGCGACCTGTGCCGGGAAGTGAAAGCCGATCCCGTCGTCGTAGAGCGCGATCCGGCCCTTGAACCTGGGGTCGGTCATCACCTGCCAGCTGTCCGGCGGACCGTCCGGAAAGGCCTTGTCGGCATAGGCCAGCACGTAGACATAGGAATAGGTGTTGACGATCGGCACGCCGTCCAGGCCCTTCGGCCTGGCACCCTCGAAGGCGGTGGCGAGGTTGGGCAGGTCGGACAGGTCCTCGGTCACGCCGCGCAGCGCCGACTTGGTGGCGTTGACGGTCGTGTCCCAGTTGACGTGGATCGGCGGGACTCGGCCCTGCGCTGCCGCCTGCCAGATCTTGGGCTGGATCTCGTTGTCCTCGGTGAGGTCGTGGCGCACGCGGATGCCGGTGGCGGCGGTGAAGGGCTGGCTCACCCCCTTGTCCAGCGCATCCGCCCAGACCCCGCCCCAGGCGCGCACGATCAGCTCCGCCGGCTTGTCCGGCGCGTCCTGCGCAAAGCCTGGCCTCGCCAGCATGGCGGTGCCCAGCAAGGCACCGGTGCCGGCCAGGGCCATCCTGCGGCCGATCCTGATCCTGTTCATTGGCTTCCTCCTCTCGAAGCTCCGGGAAACGGCAGCAGGTCGTCCGGTGACCAGTCGACCGTCACGGTCCCGCCCGGCGACGGGAGCGGGTCCCCTGGCCCGCCCATGTCGAACAACTGCAGGCGCAGGTCGGCCAGCCCCGGCAGGCGCACACCTAGCACCCGCCGGTCGCCCTCGAAGATCACTTCCTCCAGCACCGCCTGATGGCCGTGCGCGGTGCCGAGCCGGATCCGCTCGGCACGGATCGCGAGGTCCACTGGTGCGCCCGGGGCCAGCGCCGTGGCGGGTGCCCGGGCCAGGAACTCGGTGCCGCCGACCCGTACGCGCGCGCGGCCGTCCGCGTCCTGGCCCAGGAAGCTGCCGGGCAGGAAGTTGGTGAGCCCCAGGAAGCCCGCGACGAACCGGTCCGCCGGCCGGCCGTAGGTGATCTCCGGCGGGGCGTCCTGGCGCACCCGCCCGTTCGCCATCACCAGGACCCGGTCGGACATCACCAGCGCCTCGCGCTGGTCGTGGGTGACGTTGATCGTGGTGACACCCAGCTCCTGCTGGATGCGGCGGAACTCCAGCTGCATCTCCTCGCGCAGCTTGCGGTCGAGAGCCGCCAGCGGCTCGTCGAGCAGGAGCAAGTCGGGCTCGAACACCAAGGCCCTGGCGATCGCGACCCGCTGCTGCTGACCGCCGGACAGTTCCTGGATCCGCCGGCCGCC
>NZ_WUJP01000022.1 GCF_009806515.1 Geminicoccus flavidas
GAGCCCGCCCAGCTGCACCAGCTCCAGGTAGCGCTCGACCCTCGGCCGGATCTCTGCCTTGGGGAAATGGCGCATGCGCAAGGGGTAGGCCACGTTCCCCGCCGCGGTCAGGTGCGGGAACAGCGCCAGCTTCTGGAAGACCATGCCGACCTTGCGCCGATAGGGCGGCAGGGCCTCCACCGGGATACCATGCACCTCGATCCGGCCCTGATCTGGCGCCAGAAAGCCCGCGATCGCGCGCAGGATGGTGGTCTTGCCCGAGCCGGAGGGTCCCAGCACGGTAAGGAACCGGCCGCGCTCCAGCTCGAACGAGACGTCCTCGCAGGCGACCGCACTGCCATAGCGCTTGGTCACGCCCGCCACTCGGACCATGACCTCGGGAGAAAGCGTCAGCTTGCCGGCCTCCTTGGCCGCTCGGTGATGGGTGCGCGCAAGCTCTACCGCCTGCGCACGGCCATGCAAGGGGTGGGGCAAGGGGCGAGGCAAGGGAGCGGGGCTGCTTGCTCTGTGCCGGCAGTGCCCTAACTGGCGGTGGAAGGCCGGTGCCGTGTCAGGGCCGGCAGTGCTATTATCGGCCCGAACGGGAGCCGCCATGCGCCTTGCCGGCATCCACCACGTCACTGCGATCACCGCGGATGCGCCCGCCAACCGCCGCTTCTACACCGGCCTGCTCGGCATGCGCCTGGTCAAGAAGACGGTCAACCAGGACGACGTGCGCGCCTACCATTTGTTCTATGCCGACGGGATCGCCGCCCCGGGCACGGACCTCACCTTCTTCGAGTGGCCGGTGGGGCCGCGCGTGCCCGGCAGCCATGATCTCGTGCGCACCGGCCTGCGGATAGCCGGCAGCGACACGCTGGCCTGGTGGCAGGACCGGTTCGCGCGGGCAGGCGTGGCGCACGGGGTGGTCGAGGAACGCGATGGCCGGGCCGTCCTCGACTTCGAGGATCCCGAGGGGCAGCGCCTGTCCCTGGTGGACGATGGCGGGGCGGGTGCTGCCCATCCCTGGGGGGAGAGCCCGGTGCCGGCCGAGCACCAGATCCGCGGGCTGGGGCCGCTCGTCATGAGCGTGCCGAATCTACGTCCGACCGAGCGGGTGCTCATCCAGGTGCTGGGCCTGGTCCACCGGCGCGGCTATCGCGGCCCGGCCACCGCGGACGGGCCGCCGGTCCAGACGGAAGTCTTCAGCACGCCCGATGCTGGCCCCGAAGGCGAGCTCCATGTCCGCCTGGAGCCCCATCTGCGCCCGGCCCCCCAGGGTGCCGGCAGCGTTCACCACATCGCGTTCCGCACCCCCGACGCCGACTACGAGGCCTGGACCGAGCACCTGCGCCGGCTGGGCGTCCCTTCCAGCGGCCCGGTCGACCGCTACTATTTCCGCTCGCTCTACCTGCGCGAGCCCAACGGCATCCTAATCGAGATCGCTACGGACGGACCGGGCTTCGCCACCGACGAGCCCCCGGACCGCCTGGGCGAGACCCTAGCCCTGCCACCCTTCTTGGAGCCCCGCCGGCAGGAGATCGAGGCGGGGCTGAAGCCGCTTTGACGGGACAGCGTTCGCCTGTCTGAACGGGCATGCCGGGTCGTCGCCGGTCGGAGCGGTCCAGGGCCGAACACGCCCGCATACCCGCTCACCCGACCATGCGCATGACCATGTGCGGCGGCCTCCGCTGGCGGGGCGGCTCAGACGGGCTGGTAGAGGGTAGTCGAGGCGGCTGGTTACCATGAGCGCCACTGGTCCAAGACTGCTGTTCGTCGGCCTGAGTGCTGGCAGGGAAAGGTGCAAGTGGTAGAGGCTGGATGAAGCGCTTGGCATTGCCGCGCGGAGCCGGTTCGGATGTGGCGCATGACAAGCAGCTATAACGCCTTGTGGAACAGCTGGGGTGATATCGGCGGCCGCGTGACGGCCGCTCGACTCTCTGCCGCCACTCTGCGGAAACCGACCAGGGGCATGGCTGAAGAAGCCGGCGGTCATCCATCGACGTTCGGCAGGATCCCTCGATACCGTCGGACGCCGTGGCATCATCGATGGCGATACGAATCACCCGAAGCCATTCCCTCGGCGGCCCGGCCAGTTGCGGTGCAATCCCTCGGCTCGATCCCCAGTAACCGGCCAGGCCCATCCACGTCAGCCCTTCGGCGGCCGTGGAACGAACGGAGTTCTGGCTTCTTTAGAGGCTCTTCGCCGGTCAGCCGACAGTCGCACGTGGTCCGCGCCATTTCCGGGGAGAAGCGGCACACCGCCTTGCCTTGTAGGCGCGCATCAGGCGGCGCCATCGGACATCCAGTAAGAATTCCCGCAAGCACCGTCATCTATCAGCGAGCGGATGATCCCCCTCCAGAAGGGGAGAGGTCAGCAGTTTGCCGAAGGCTGCGGCAGGACCTGAAGTCCGGCTCCTGGTCGATCCTCTGGACAATCAGGCGTTTCCGCCAGGGTTAGGGCCTGCGGATGGTAGCAAGGATTGTCTGAGCATCGGCATCCTGCGGGGTATCGGCGCTGGTCAGTGTGGCGATTAGCAGCCGGCAGCTCGGGATCGGCCAAGATGTGCCGCTCGTGGCCAAGGACGCCCTGCCTGCGCCATGGCTGCTGACTGGCCCAGGGAACGCCCTGACCGATTTAGCTGTCGGGCATGTCAACAGCCGGGCTGGCCAGCCGCCCAGACATTTCCCGATCCAGCATCAGTTCCACGTGATGGATGGCGAGGCAAGGACCGACGCATGAAGCGCCTCAACATCGGTACACTGCAGCCAAGTCGAGCCTGTCCACGCTACGCGGGACCGAGGTGAGATGGCGGGAAGTCCTTGGGCAGCGCGCGCCAGCCGCCGCCACTGCGAGCCATGTGGCGGATCGCGTTCAGCATCTCGCGGAGGTCCGCCCCGGTCGGCGCCCGCGCTTGGCCACCGCCAGTAGCAACGGCCGGCAGGCGATCTCGGCCTACCGGGCAAAGCTGGCCTCGCCGTAGGGATGTCAGCAGAGCCGACAGTGGCCCGATCCCGCTCGTATGCGTGCATGCGGCTGAACTGCACAATCAGGCCGGGCAGATGCTTCTGAGCGCCGCCGATCCCAATGGCTTGGCGCAACTTGAGCTGACATACGTCGGTGCCGCCCATACCCAGAATGC
>NZ_WUJP01000023.1 GCF_009806515.1 Geminicoccus flavidas
TTGCTGCTCAGCTGGAAGCCGAGCGGGAACGGCATCTTGAAGTACCCGTCACCCGACCGGCTGTCCTGGAGGGGCTATGAGTAGCTGATTCCGAAGAGCGCCACCCTGATCTATGCCGCCATGCGCCGGATCATGCTGAATAGGTAGGTGGAAGCTAGAGCTTGAGCATTCGAAGACTGATTTCAGGCCGTCACCTGGCTGATTTGTTTGGGAACGACCATCTGCCGGTCTCGCATGAACAACTGTCAGTGACCGCACAGCGGAGGCCCTCGCCGCCGGCCGGGAGCAAGGCCAGGAGACCCAAGATCGCTGAAGCGATGCCGGCCCATCGCTGTCCGCTCAGCGGGCAGTTCGGCGGCCCCCGGCAGAGTGGGGCGCTCTGGAGCATGAGCAGACCGAAAGGCGCCGTTGCCCCGGACGCGCCGCCGGCAAAGGGAAGCAGCATGCCCGAGGCAGCCGCTTCCCTAAGAAAGGCGCCCTCTGCTGCTGCAGGATGGACCACTCGTCCACGGGTCATCTCGCGGCGCATCCGTGTGGCATCCATGTGCGGAACTGTACCTTCCGGCACACCGGTGCCCTACGATGCACAGCGCATGCGCAGGGTCATGGCTGTCGCAGCCGGCGCCTTCCAGGAGCAAGCGGGAGCAGGCGCCGGCCAGAAGTGGTGGTTACGCAGACTTGCGAGCTCAGGCCCTCGGATGGGCGTAACTGGTACCACCGGACTTATTGCTACCAGCGCTCCAACCAGAAGGCGGGCGCGATTGCCACGAGTTCCTGTCGGGGCGGTGCCGGCAGAAGGATGGCAGCCCTGCCGCTGGACCAGAGGGACTCCATCGGCCTGTGCACGCTGCCCGAGCCGTAGGCCGGGTCCGCCTCGGTGTCGCGCTCGACCCCGGCGCTTCACAGGGCCTGGAGCCGGGCCAGGCGCTCGGTCAGCAGGGTGAAGAAGCGGTCGGCGTCGACCTCGCGCATCACGGTGGCGTTGGCCGGGTGCCGGTCGGTGTTCCACCAGTCCACCAGGGTCCGGCCGATCGAGCGGCCTTCCAGTTCGATCTCGACCGGGCAGTCCTTGCCGGCGAACAGGGTCGGGTCGATCAGCCAGGCGATCACGCAGGGATCGTGCAGCGGCGCGCCCGGAGCGTCGTAGCGCTCCATGTCGAAGCGGTTGAAGAAGTCCAGCAGGCCGTGGACTGCCTCCGCGACCCTGCCGCCATTGGCGCGGAGCTGCGCGAGGCGTTCCCCGGTCACCAGCACCTGGTGGGTCACGTCCAGCCCGAACATGACCAGGGGCACGCCCGAGCGGAACACGATGTCGGCGGCATGCGGGTCGACATAGATGTTGAATTCGGCGGCGGGGGTGATGTTGCCGAGCTCGATGGCGCCGCCCATCAGCACGATCTGCCGGAGCCGCTGGGACAGATGCGGCTCCTTGCGGATCGCCAGGGCGACGTTGGTGAGCGGGCCTACCGCCGCGATCGTCACGGTGCGGGGCGGGCGGGACATCACCAGCTCGATGATCGCATCGACCGCATGGCCGTCGCGCAGCGGGGTGGTCGGCTCCGGCAGCACGGCACCGTTCAGCCCGGTCTCGCCGTGCACGTGCTCGGCGGTCTCCAGCGGCCGGACCAGAGGGCGCTCGCAGCCGGCATAAACTGGCACGTCCGCCCGGCCTGCCAGTTCTAGGATCTTGCGGGCGTTCACC
Organism: Geminicoccus flavidas; assembly: GCF_009806515.1. GTDB lineage: Bacteria > Pseudomonadota > Alphaproteobacteria > Geminicoccales > Geminicoccaceae > Geminicoccus > Geminicoccus flavidus. Next base: position 1,703 of record NZ_WUJP01000023.1, read on the forward strand.
CGGGTCAGGCCCAGCGGCACGTTGCCGGCCACCACCGTGATCGCCAGCAGTTCGATCTCCTCAGGTGCCCCCAGCGCCAGGAGGATCGCGATGGCGTCGTCCTGCCCCGGATCGCAGTCCAGGATGATCGCTTGGCGGGCCATCGGCGTCAGCTCTCCGTCAGCTTGAACTCGATCCGACGGTTGCGCCGGTAGGCGATCTCGTCGTCGCGCCCGTCCAGGGGCTTGTACTCCCCGAACCCCGCCGCGGCCAGACGCTCGGGCGGCAGGCCCTGGGAGATCAGGTACTCGACCACGGCGACGGCGCGCGCGGTGGACAGCTCCCAGTTGGAGGCGAACCGGCCGCCGCGGATCGGCTGGCGATCGGTATGGCCGTCGACCCGCAGCACCCAGGGCACGTCCTCCGGGATCGTCTGTGCGATCTGCTGGAGCGTCTGCGCAACCTTGGCCAGCTCCGCCCGGCCCTCCGCGCCGATCTCGGCCGAGCCAGGGTTGAACAACAGTTCCGACTGGAGGACGAACCGGTCGCCCACGACCCGGATGTCCGGCCGCTCGCCCAATGCCTGGCTCAGCACGCCGAAGAACTCCGAGCGGTAGCGCGACAGTTCCTCGACCTTGCGCGCCAGCGCCTCGTTCAGCCGCTGGCCGAGGTCCAGGATGGTCGCCTGCTGGGTGTCGACTTGGCTGCGAGTGTCGTCGAGCGTGCCTTCCACGGCCACCAGCGCTGTCCTGGTGGTATCCAGCAGCCGCTCCAGTTCCGCGATCCGGCTGCGTGCCGAGGCCAGCTCCGCACCGGTGCTCTGCAGGGAGGCCTGCGCATCCGTGGCGGCCGCCTGCTGCTGTGCCAGCGCCGTCTCCAGGCGACCGCGCTCGGCCGCCAGCTGCTCCTCCAGGCTCACTGCGCGCGCCGTCGCCGCTTCCGTCCGCTGCCGCTCGGCGGCCAGGCTCGCCGCTCCGGCCCGGCGTTCCTCGCCGAGTACCGCCTCGAGCTCGGCGATCCGGCGGGCCAGCTGCTCCTCCAGCGTCTCCTTCTCGCGTGCGGTGGCCTTCAGGCTCTCGTCCAGCGCCCTCTGCTGCGCGGACAGGTCGTTCACGGTGCTGTCGAGCTCACCCACCCTGGCACGCAGTGCCTCGTTGGCAGCGCCGCTTCCCTCCAGTCGGCCCGTTGCCTGGTCGATCTGGTCACGCAGGAATTCCAGGCTCTGGTCGCGTTCCCTGGTGGCCGCGTCCATGGCCTCCAGCTGGCGCTTGATCTTGTCGACCAGCGCCTGGACGTCTTCGGGGGACTGCTGCCCACCCGATTCCTGCGAGGCCGGCTGCTCCGTCGGCGCTTGCTCCTGCGCCCGTACCGCGGTGGGCGGCAGCAGCCCGAGCAGGGCCAAGAACATACCCCAGAACATGCCCGAAACCCTGCCGAAGCGGACCATGCGGATTCCCCTTATCCGTGGAGTTTGGCGGCAAGCGTGCTGCTTTCGCAAGCGGGCTGGCACACCGCCGGCACGCTCACCCTTCAGGATCCGATTGCCAGCCAGCTAGTGCCTGGTCGAGCCGAGCCGGGTCGGCAAAACGGTCATTCGCAGCAGCGTCCAGTTCCTGGAGCAGCTGGCGCGTCACGCTGGATACGGGCGGTCCGTCCGGCCTGCGGTCCATGGCTGCCGCCTCCTCCTTGCCGACCGGCAGCTCTGGCACGGCAGCGTGCAGGAGAAGCGCAGCCTGCTCCTGGCCGGCCGCCCGCAGCTGGCGGACCAGCGCGGCCAGCGGCGCCCGCAGCTCGCCCCGCCGCAACTCGGCCAGCGGCCGAGCCTGGACGAGGGCCAGCTTGCGGAACAGGTCGAGATCCGGCGCCACCAGCGCCGCCGCCAGTATGTCGACCGGCTCGACCGCCGGCGCGTCGGCGGCCGGGCCGGGATCAGGCAGCGCTGCCGCCCGCTCGGCTGCGGCCAGGGCGGTCGGCCAGTCACCTGCAGCCTGCGCCGCCCAGGCATGACGTCGTTCCATGGCAGGCTGGACCCGGCGGCCTTCCCAGGCCGGTGCCAGCCGGTCCAGCGCTGCCTTCGCCCCAGCCGCGTCGGTGGTGCCGGCCTGCAGATCCAGGTCGAGCGTCACCGCCTTCGCCTGGAGCGCCGTGTCCGCGTCACCTTCCCGCTCCGCCACTGCCAATCGCCGCCGCGCTGCCGGCAGCGCCTGTTCTTGCGCCAGTGCCTCGGCCTGCAGCAGCTTCCACAGCGCGGCTTCCGCCTCATCGTCGGCAGCCGCGGCGAGGAGGCCGTCCAGGGCCGCGAGCACAGCATCGATTGCGCCGGAACGGATCTGGCTGCGGACGATCGGTTCACCCAGCAGACGACGCAGGGCTGGCGGGTAGCGGCTCAGCACGTCCCCGCTCGCTATCAGGGCCGCGCCTACCTCACCGTCGCAGCCTTGCTGGGCATGAAGGAAGGCCTGCCACAGGGCGGCCTCAGGCCGGTCGGGCTCGCCCAACCCTGCAAGACTGGCGGGCGGCACGGCCGTCGGGCGCGCCAGCGCCGCTGTGGCCGTCGCGAGCGGTGCGGTCATTTCGTCCGTCGGGCCGAAGCCCGTCAGCACCGCATCGGCTTCGACGAGCAATCCGGCACCCAGCAGCACCCGCACCAGGCCGGCACGGGCCGCGGGATCATCCGGTGCGCGTGCCAGGCGCTCCTGCGCCAGCCGCCGCTCCGCCAGTCCCGCACGTCCCTCAAGGCCAGCGAAGTCGAGTCGTGCGATCTCCGTTGCCGATGCTGGCCCAGGGGCATCGGGCGGCAGCTGTGCGGTCGGTGGGGGCGTCCCTGTGATGCGCACGCCGTCGATTCTGGGCACGGCGGAAAGGTCCGGCCGCAAGGGGCGTATGACCAGCCCGGCCAAGCTCGTCATGATCTCCAGCTCCGGCGTGCCGCCGGCAACCACGGGGCGCGCCTGTGCGGCGGCTACCGGTGCCACCAGCAGGCGATCGCCGGCACGGGGATCGGTCAGCTCGACCGGGCGGCTGATGCCCGGCAGGTGCAGAACAGGGCCCTCCCGGATCTCGACATGAGTGGGTCGACCCTGCTCCGCGCCGGCCGAGTCGGCAGCAAGCAGCAGGCGCCAGGTTTGGCCGTCCGCGGGCGGCAGGAGCCTCGCCGCGACGCCCGTTGCGAGGCCGAAGCGGAACACGGTCGCGTCCGTGCCGAGTTGGCGCTCGGTCGTGCGGACCCGATGCACCAGGCGGCGGGCGAGCGCTGCCGGATCCGCCCTTAGCCGCTCGGCCCGGGCGCCGAACACCAGCCAGAGGCGGTCGTCCCGCCAGAAGGCGGCGGCAGGCACGGGATCGTCCCAGCGGAACTCGAGCGCCGCTGCGCCGGTGGCGTCGGCCGTGGCACGAACCTCCAGGCCGGCCGCCGGTGCGGTCTCTGCCGGCACGGGTGAGGTCGCAAGGCGATCCGGTGCCGTCGCCCGATGCGCGGCATCGGCCCCACGCGGGTGGGGCGCCAAGCCGTGGCTGATGGTTGCCGGGTCGGGAGCGGCATCGACCGGAACCTCGGCCAGCAGCGCCGGCAGGGCGTGGTTGGGGGCGTTGCTGTCGGCCGTGGCGGCGGGTGGAGCCGGGACATCCTTCGGGCGCAGGGCCAGCACGAGGTGCTGCTCGCTCAGCCAGTCCGGCTCAAGGCTCACCTGGTGCCGCAGGCGCAGGCGCAGCTCAGGACCGGCGGTTCGCGCGGACAAGGCGACGCGGGACAGCCGGATGCCGAGATCCTGCCCACTCGCCAGCAGGTCGCGATCGAACCGCAGCACCAGCTCGCCTGCTTCCTGGCCACGGGTCAGGGTGAAGGGGTGAGCGGCTTCCAGCACGATCCGCGCCGTGGCGCCCTGAGCACCCAGGCGCAGCCGGATCGGTCCGAGATCCCGATCCGGAGCGCTGGCCGGCTGCGCCGGGGGCGAGGCGGGTTGGGCGGTTGCGGCAGCGGCAGCCGTGCCGGCGCCCGCAAACAGGGCCAGCAACGCCAGCAACCGCAGGAGCAGAGGCAGGACAGCACCGGCATGCGGCTGGCCGGGCGGTCCCGCGGCGGTCATGCTGCGCGGCCCTGCAGGGCGTGGCAGATCTTCGCCTCGAGCGTGGCGGCGTTGAACGGCTTGACCAGGTAGTGGTCGGCTCCCGCGTCCCGGGCGGCCAGCACGTCCTCCGCCCTGCCTTCCGCGGTCACCATGATGAACGGCACCAGGCTGGTGCGCGGCTCGCCCCGCAGCGCCTTGAGCAGCGCCAGCCCGCCGGTCGGCTGCATGTTCCAGTCGGAGATCACCAGGCCGAACCGGCGCTCGGCCAGATGCACCAGCGCCGCGTCCGCGTCGGTCGCCTCCGCCACGTTGGCGAAGCCCACCTGGCGCAGGAGGTTGCGGATGATGCGCAGCATCGAGCGGTAGTCGTCGACGAGCAGGATCGGCAGGTCGCGGTCGATCATGGCGCTCCGTCTCCGTGCGGCAGGCCTCCATCGAGTCGGAGCCTAACCGCAAGAGGTTGACGGAGCGTTAAGGCCCGAGCGCTCTACCGGCTCAGGATGCCCGGCGGCGCCGACCGGTCCGCGCCTCGACCGCATCTGCCGAGGCCGGCGCCTCGGGCAGCAGCCGCGCCAGATAGCGGCCGGTATGGCTGCCCGGATTGGCCGCGATCTGCTCCGGCCGGCCCTCGGCGACGATCCGGCCGCCGCCCGTGCCGCCGTCCGGCCCTAGATCGACGATCCAGTCGGCGGTCTTGATCACCTCCAGGTTATGCTCGATCACCACCACCGTGTTGCCGGCGTCGACCAGGGCGTGGAGCACCTCGAGCAGCTTGCGCACGTCCTCGAAATGCAGGCCGGTGGTCGGCTCGTCGAGGATGTAGATGGTCCGCCCGGTGGCGCGGCGCGCCAACTCCTTGGCGAGCTTGACCCGCTGCGCCTCGCCGCCCGAGAGCGTGGTGGCCGACTGGCCCAGCGCCACGTAGCCGAGACCCACCCGGCGCAGCGTCTCGAGCTTGTGCCGGATCGGCGGGACCGCCTCGAACAGCTGGGTGGCCTCGTCGATCGTCATCGCCAGGATGTCGGCGATCGACTTGTCCTTGTAGGTGATCTCCAGCGTGGAGCGCTCGAACCGCTTGCCCTTGCACACGTCGCACTGGACGTAGACGTCCGGCAGGAAGTGCATCTCGATCTTGACCACGCCGTCGCCCTGGCAGGCCTCGCAGCGCCCGCCCTTGACGTTGAAGCTGAACCGGCCGGGCTTGTAGCCGCGGGCCCGTGCTTCCGGCAGCCCGGCGAACCAGTCGCGGATCGGGCCGAAGGCGCCGGTGTAGGTGGCAGGATTGGAGCGAGGCGTGCGGCCGATCGGCGACTGGTCGATCTCCACCACCTTGTCGAGCAGCTCGACGCCGCTGAGATCCTCATGGGCGGCCGGCGCCTTACGAGCCCCGTTCAGCCGGCGGGCCAGCGCCGGGTAGAGCGTGTCGATGACCAGGCTGGACTTGCCCGAGCCGGACACGCCGGTGACGCAGACGAAGGCGCCCAGCGGGAAGCTCGCAGTGGCACCCTGCAGGTTGTTGGCGGTGGCGTTGACTAGGCGGAGCATGCGCTCGGGATCGACCGGCCGGCGCTGCTCCGGCACGGCGATCTGCCGGCGGCCGGACAGATACTGGCCGGTGAGGCTGGCCGGGTCGTGCATGACCGCCTCGGGCGTACCCTGCGACACCACCATGCCGCCGTTCACGCCGGCACCCGGCCCCATGTCGATAAGATGGTCGGCAGCACGGATCGCGTCCTCGTCATGCTCCACCACGATCACGGTGTTGCCCAGGTCGCGCAGGCCCACCAGGCTGGCGAGCAGCCGGTCGTTGTCGCGCTGGTGCAGGCCGATCGAGGGCTCGTCCAGCACGTAGAGCACGCCGGTCAGCCCGCTGCCGACCTGGGAGGCCAGGCGGATGCGCTGGCTCTCGCCGCCGGACAGGGTGCCGGAGTCCCGGGCGAGCGTCAGGTAGCCCAGGCCCACGTCGTTCAAGAAGCGCAGCCGGTCGCGAATCTCCTTCAGGATGCGCACGGCGATCTCGCGCTGCCGCTCGGTCAGGCGGCTGTCCAGCTCGGCAAACCAGCGGTCGGCGTCCTGCACCGACTTGTCGGTCACCTGGCCGATATGGTGATCGGCGATCTTGACCGAGAGCGCCTCGGGCTTGAGCCGCCAGCCCTGGCAGGCGGTACACGGCGCGGAGCTCAGATACTCGGACAGCTCGTCGCGCATCCAGGCGCTGTCGGTTTCCCGCCAGCGCCGCTGCAGGTTGGTAACCACGCCCTCGAACGGCTTCTTGGTCTCATAGGCCCGCAGCCCGTCGGCGTAGCGCATGGTGACCGCCTCGCTGCCCGAGCCGTGCAGGACCGCGTTGCGGGCCTTTTCCGGCAGCTTCTTCCAGGGCGTGGTGAGGTCGAAGCCGTAATGGCGCGCCAGGCTGGCGAGCGTCTGCGGGTACCAGGAGGAGGAACTGTCGGCCCAGGGCTCGATCGCACCCTCGGCCAGCGACAGGTCCGGGTTCGGCACCACCAGGTCCGGGTCCATGAACATGGTGCGGCCCAGGCCGTCGCAGGCCGGGCAGGCGCCGTGCGGGCTGTTGAACGAGAACAGGCGCGGCTCGATCTCGGCGATGGTGAAGCCGGAGACCGGGCAGGCGAACTTGGCCGACAGGAGCTGGCGCTCGCCTGAATCCGCGTCCTCCACGATCAGCAGGCCGTCGGACAGCTCGACCGCGGTCTCGACGCTGTCGGCCAGCCGCGTGGCCAAGTCCGGGGCGACCACGACCCGGTCGACCACCACCTCAATGTCATGCTTGAGCTTCTTGTCGAGCGCCGGAGCGTCCTCGATGTCGTAAAGCTCGCCATCGATCTTGACCCGCTGGAAGCCCCGGCGCTGCAGGTCGAGCAGCTCCTTGCGGTACTCGCCCTTGCGGCCGCGCACGATCGGCGCCAGCAGATAAAGGCGGCTGCCTTCGGGCCGCTCCAGGACCCGGTCGACCATTTGCGGCACGGTCTGGCTCTCGATCGGCAGACCGGTGGCAGGCGAATAGGGCACGCCTACCCTGGCATAGAGCAGGCGCAGATAGTCGTAGATCTCGGTGACGGTGGCGACGGTGG
>NZ_WUJP01000024.1 GCF_009806515.1 Geminicoccus flavidas
AGCGCGGGTTCTTCGACGTGGTCTTCTGCTCGATCGCGATCGCCGGGGACAGGCCGCTGATCTGGTCGACGTCCGGCTTCTGCATCATCTCCAGGAACTGCCGGGCATAGGCTGAGAGCGATTCCACGTAGCGGCGCTGGCCCTCAGCATAGATCGTGTCGAAGGCGAGCGACGACTTGCCGGACCCGGACAGGCCGGTGATCACCACCAGCCGGTTGCGCGGAATGTCGACGTCGACAGACTTCAGGTTGTGCTCGCGCGCACCACGAATGCGGATCATGTCGTCCATGAGCTGTCCGGCCGGTGGCCTGCCCGCAACAGGGGCAGCGATAGGGAACGAAACAAGTACACCGGCGGGCATTGATGGGCCAATGCCGTACGGCTTACAAGCGGTCACCGGGTTGCGGCTGTGTCATGCGCTAGCCTGCCGATCACTGCGCCTCGTCGGCGCAGCGATCTGCCGCTATGATCCGGCACATCATCCGAACCCCCGTCCGGCACACGGGCAGGGGCCAGTCGAGGACGGTATATGGCCGGCAGTGTCAACAAGGTGATCCTGATGGGTAATCTGGGGAGGGACCCCGAGGTCCGCTATACCCAGAACAACCAGAAGATCGTCCACCTCTCGATCGCGACCTCCGAGCGCTGGTCGGACCGGCAGAGCGGCGAGCGCAAGGAGCGGACCGAGTGGCACCGGGTCGTGATCCTGAACGAGAACCTGGCCGACATCGCGGAGAAGTATCTGGCCAAGGGCCGCACCGTCTATGTCGAGGGCCAGCTCCAGACCCGTGACTGGCAGGATCAGTCCGGGCAGAAGCGCTATACCACCGAGATCGTGCTGTCCCGGTTCAAGGGCGAACTGGTCCTGGTGGGCGGCGGCGGTGATGCCGGTGGCGGCCGGTTCGGGGGGCCGCCGGAAGATTCCTATGGCGACGAGGAGCGCGGTGGCGCCCCGGCGCGCGGCGGGGCCGGCGGCGGCGGTTTCGAGCGGCAGGGGCCGCGCGGCGGTGGCGGCGGACGCCCGGCACCGGCCAGCGACCTCGATGACGATATTCCGTTCTGAGTCGGCAGGCTGGTCGACCCGTACTGGCCGCCGGGCGAACTGGCGGCCGGTCGACTTGGCATGATTGATGCGGCAGCCGGTGGCAGGGACGGCGCAAGGAAGTGAATGTCACAGCGGCAGCACATGAGAACCGCTTGATTCTCGCCGGGCCGACACTATTATCCTCTCGTAGCGCCTCCCGAGTATCACGCTAATTTTGCACTGGTTCTTGTTGCGTCGCATCATTGCCCGCAGGCCGGCAAGCGGGACTTGATGAGGGCGGGGAACCGGGGCGCGAACGGCGATTTACCTGAACCACCAGCCAAGCAGTGATCGCTTGCGGCCCAGAAGGCGGGGCCGTCCCTCTGGGCGGACAGCCGCAATGAACTGGACGGCGAGGGGGCATGTCGGCGAGCCACATCATGGTCTCGCGATAACAGCAGGCGAAGGTACCGCGGCAGCAGGCCCGCGGCCGGCCTGCCATCGAGCAGAAGAGGAATATGTTTCCCTACCGACGCAACGTGAAGAAGCGTGGCAAGAACGGCCCGCAGCAGCGCAAGGGCGCCCAGCACGGCGGCCAGGGCCAGCGTATTCCGGGCTCGGCGCGCGACGTGCTGCGGCTCCTGCAGCCGGCCACCAAGGCGCTGGCCCAGCTCCTGGCCGGCAACACGCGGCCGTCCGGGCAGCTAAACCATGCCCGCCATGTGCTGGATCAGGCACAGCGGCTGGTGGACGAGCGCCAGGTCGAGCGGTTGGGGCCGCAGGAGCGCGAGGAGTTCCTTGAGCAGCTCGCCCGCCTGAAGCTGACCCTGGCCGACGTGCGCGACCTGGAAGAGGAGCAGGACGGTGCGGGCCCGGCCGATCCCCGCCCGACCAAGCCCGCCGTGGCACCGGAGCGGCTGCGCGAGATGGCACTGGCTCTGGCGTCGCCAGGCTCGATGGCCAGCGCGCCGCCGGCACCGCTTCCGGTGGAAACGGCCGTGGCGGAAGAGCCGGAGGCCGCGGCCGAGCCGGCACTGCCGGAGCCCGAGGCGGGGGCTGAGCCGGAAGAGGAGGCCCGTCCCGGCCCGCGCGGCCAGCGGCTGCGCCTGCGGCGGACCACGCCCTTGGCAGCCTCGATCGGCTGATTTCCTCCACCCTTCCTGCCTTTCCCTCGTTCCGGTGGCGACCCATGCTGCGCTCGATCCTGATCGCCTTGGACGGGGTGACCCCGGACGCCGCCGCCCTGTTCTGCGCCGGCGAACTGGCCGGGGCGCAGAACGCGGCGCTGCGGGTGGTGATCTGCCCGAACCGCGGCGACTTCGAGGGCGGTGAGGCCCACGGGATCGGCGGGAGCAGCTTCGCCCAGCGGCGTGACACCGTCCTGACCCAGCGGCTGCAGGAGCGGCTTCAGGCGGAGCGCAGTGGCCTCGTCGAACTGCTGACCCAGTCCGGGATCGTGCCGGAGATCATCGAGGCCGTGGGCGACCCGCCGGGCGTCGTGGCCGCCGCCAGCGAATGTGCCGACCTGGTCGTGCTGCCCCACGGCCGGCCTCGGGCGCGGGCAGAGGACGATACCGATACGGGCTTCGTCCTGCCGGTCCCGCAGATCCTCCAGGAACTGGTGCGTCCGGCCCTGCTAGTGGCGGATTCGGCCATCGGCGAGGGGCCGGTGGTCATCGCCTATGACGGCAGCCCGGGCGCCCAGCGTGCGCTGCATACGGGCCTGCTGTCCGGCATGTTCGGCCGGCGCGAGGTGGTTGTCCTGTCCGTGGGCTATGGCCTGTCCGCCGCGGAGTCCATGGCAGCACCTGCGGCCGAGCTGATACGGCATCATGGTCATGCGGTGCGGGTCGAGGCACTCTCTGGCCAGGGCGGCACGGCGGGCGCGATCCTCAGCCGGCTCGACGGCTTGGCACCCGCCCTGTTCGTATCCGGCTCGTTCGGCGGACATGGGCTGCTGGAATGGCTGTTTGGCGGCACCACCGAGCACCTGCTGCCGGCGGTCCAGGTTCCCTGGCTAGTGCAGCGTTAGAGCCCATTCTTACCGATCAGGTGGAACTGCCTCGTCGGGAAGAAATCGCGCCTGATTCCATGGCACGATCATGTTCTTGTCCTTCCGATCGGTCCGATCCGGATGGGACATGCCGGGGATCCGGCTCTCGAGAGGCGGACCAGCGCCTTTCCACTCGCTTACGGCGGCAGATGGCGCATACTGGCGGACGTGAAGGGTCTCGGGCGCGCGCGAGCGGCGGCCGGATCGGCCTGTCGCAGCGCGCGGAGCAGCCCGGGCCCGTGGAGGACCGAGCATGGCCGCCGATAATCACATCCGCAATCCGATCGAGTGGAGCTCCGACCAGCTGAGGAATGCCAATGTGGCGCTCGGCCGGACCGGCCACGCCATTGTCGGCGACGACGTCGTCCGGCATGGCGCGCCGCCCTCGGTTCGACGGATCGGGATGGCCGACCTGGGCGATGCCCTGCGCCGCGGGATTGACGATTTCGGGGCCTATCGCACCGACGTCATCTTCGTCTGCCTGATCTATCCGGTGGCCGGGCTGATCCTGGCGCAGCTCGCCTTCGGCGCCGAGATGTTGCCGATCCTGTTCCCACTCGCCTCCGGCTTCGCCCTGGTGGGGCCGGTGGCGGCGGTCGGCCTCTACGAGATGAGCCGGCGGCGGGAGCTGGGCGAGCAGGTGGGCTGGGTAGATGCGTTCGCCGTGCTGCGCTCGCCCGCGTTCGGCGCGATCGTGGTGCTCGGCATCATCCTGTTCCTGATCCTGGCGATCTGGCTCGGCACCGCCTATGCCATCTACGACGCGACCATGGGCCCGGAGCCGCCGGCTTCGCTCGGCAGCTTCATCAGTGACGTGTTCACCACGAACGCCGGCTGGCAGATGATCGTCTGGGGGATCGGGGTGGGCTTCCTGTTCGCCCTGCTCGTCCTGACCATCAGCGTCGTGTCATTCCCGATGCTGCTCGATCGCGACGTGGGCCTGGCGACCGCCATGGCGACCTCGGCGAAGGCGGTCTGGACCAATCCGGTGCCGATGGCGGCCTGGGGCCTGATCGTCGCCGGGGCCCTGGTGCTGGGGTCGATCCCGGCCCTGCTCGGCCTGATCTTCGTGATGCCGATCTTGGGCCACGCGACCTGGCACCTGTACCGCAAGCTGGTCGCTCCCCCTTACTGATCGTCTGCCGGTCGCGCCCGGCGAAGGCTTGGGCCTCCAGCCGGGCGCGCATCCAGCCGACGGGCGGCCGGCCAATGATCAGGGATCCGTTCCGAGATAGGTCAGGCGGGTGGCGAGGGTATAGTCCGATTCCAGCGCCATTAGCGCCACGAACACCAGCACCATCACGCCCGGCAGCAGGATGGCGTAGACCAGGGCCAGCCGTTCCCAGGCCATGTGCATGAAGACCGCGACGATCAGGCCGGCCTTGAGGATCATGAACAGCAGGATCAGGGACCAGCGCAGATAGCCCTGCAGGTGGAGATAGTCGACCGCATAGGAACAGGCGCTGAGGATGAACAGCCAGACCCACACGACGAGGTAGAGGCGGACCGGATGCTGCTGGCCTTCGTCGTGCCCGTCCGCCATCGATGCCTGTGCCATGGCCGGTTCCTCACCACAGATAGAAGAAGGCGAAGATGAACACCCACACCAGGTCGACGAAGTGCCAGTACAGGCCGGTGATCTCGACGATCTCGTAGCGGCCGCTGCGGCTGGTGAAGAAGCCCTTGGCACCGCGGTCGA
>NZ_WUJP01000025.1 GCF_009806515.1 Geminicoccus flavidas
AGTCGCCGCGCCAGACCTTGCGGGCGATGATCAGCAGGAAGATCACGCCGATGGTGACGTGGGTGCCGTGGAAGCCGGTGATCATGAAGAAGGTGGCGCCGAACTGCGGAGCCCCCCAGGGATTGCCCCAGGGCCGCACGCCTTCCTCGATCAGCTTGCTCCACTCGAAGGCCTGCATGCTGACGAAGCTGGCGCCCAGCAGGCCGGTCACCAGCATCAGGATGGCGGTGCGCCTGCGGTCGCGCCGGTAGGCGAAGTTCACCGCCATCGCCATGGTGCCGCTGCTGGTGATCAGGACGAAGGTCATGATCGCGATCAGGATCAGCGGGATCTCGGCACCGCCGATGGTGAGCGCGAACACTTCGCTCGGGTTTGGCCAGGGCTTCACCGTCGACATGCGCGCGGTCATGTAGGACAGGAGGAAGCAGCCGAACACGAAGGTGTCGCTCAAGAGGAACACCCACATCATCGCCTTGCCCCAGGACACGCCCTTGAAGGCGCGCTGGTCGGAGCTCCAGTCGGCGATCATGCCGCGCCAGCCGGGCTGCCGCGGGAGCACCGCCTGGGTGGGAGCCGTGGCTGCCCGTGCCATCTGCACCTCCATCAGCTCAGGACCTGACGGCAGATCTCGGCGAAGTCGTTGGCCCAGCCGGCCAGAAGGCCGAACAGGACCAGCCAGACCAGCAGCAGGAAATGCCAGTAGGTGGCGCACAGCTCGACCAGGACCCGCGCCCGGGCACTGCCGGGATCGCGCCAGGTCCATGCCGCCGTGCGGCCGAGCGCCACTAGGCCGCCCGCCACATGCAGGCCGTGCACGCCGCTCAGCACATAGAAGAAGCTCGCGGCCGGATTGCCAGCGAGCCCGTGGCCGGCAGCCAGCAACTCGCGCCAGGCCAGGATCTGGCCCAGCAGGAACGCCAGCGCCGCAGCCCCACCGAGCAGCAGTCCCTGCTGAGTTGCGGCCGGACTGCCATGCCGTGCCGCCACCTGCGCCCCGTGCAGCCCGAGGCTGCCGACCACTAGCAGGGCGGTATTGATCCAAAGGATGCGCGGCACGGGCAGCGCCCACCAGTCGGCGGCACCCATGCGCATCAGGTAGGCGCTGACGAACAGGGCGAACAGGGACCCGGCTACGGCCAGGAACACCACCAGCCCGGCCTTCGCCCGGCGCACCGACCCGGCCTCTTCCGCATAGGCGGGACCCGGAACCACCGGTGCCGGCAGGCCTGGCTCCAGCCAGGGCTTGGCCATGATGCCGTGCCGAACCAGCCACCAGCCGGCGACGGCGGCGACCAGTGCCAGAAAGGCCAGGGCCGCGCTCACGTCGCCGCTTCCCTGCGCTCGGCCGGGGAGGGCGGCTGGTTCTGCGGGATGAAGTCCTCCGCGGCGCCCGGCACACTGTAGTCATAGGCCCAGCGATAGACGACCGGCAGCTCGCGGCCCCAGTTGCCGTGGGCCGGCGGCGTCTGCGGGGTCTGCCATTCCAGCGTGGTGGCGCGCCAAGGGTTGCCGCCGGCCGGCCGGCCGTGGCGCAGGCTCCAGAACATGTTGAACAGGAACAGGAACTGCGCGGCGCCGACCACCAGGGCCGTGATCGTGATGAACTCGTTCAGCGTGACGGTGGAGGCCGGGACGAAGGCGGTCTCGCCCATCTCGTAGTAGCGGCGCGGGATGCCGAGCAGGCCCAAATAATGCATCGGGAAGAAGATCAGGTAGGCGCCCAGGAAGGTGATCCAGAAATGGAGCTTGGCCAGCAGGTCATTGGGCATCCGGCCGGTCATCTTCGGGTACCAGTGGTAGATGGCACCGAAGATGACCAGGATCGGCGCCACGCCCATCACCATGTGGAAGTGGGCGACCACGAACATCGTGTCCGAGAGCGGGACGTCGACCACCACGTTGCCCAGGAACATGCCGGTCAGCCCGCCGTTCAGGAAGGTGACGATGAAGCCGATCGCGAACAGCATGGGCGGGGTGAAGTGGATGTCGCCCCGCCACAGGGTCAGCACCCAGTTATAGACCTTGATGGCGGTGGGAACCGCGATGATCAGGGTCGTGGTGGCGAAGAAGAACCCGAAATAGGGGTTCATGCCGCTGACATACATGTGGTGCGCCCACACGATGAAGCTGAGCGCGCCGATGATCACGATTGCCCAGACCATCATGCGGTAGCCGAAGATGTTCTTGCGCGCGTGGGTGGCGATCAGGTCCGACACGATGCCGAACGCGGGCAGGGCCACGATGTAAACTTCGGGATGGCCGAAGAACCAGAACAGGTGCTGGAACAGGATCGGGCTGCCGCCGCCATAGCTCAGCTGCTCGCCCATCTGAACGATCGCCGGCATGAAGAAGCTGGTGCCGAGCAGCCGGTCGAACAGCATCATCACCGCGCCCACGAACAGGGCCGGAAAGGCCAGGAGCGCCATGACCGTGGCGGTGAAGATCCCCCAGACCGTGAGCGGCATACGCATGAGCGTCATCCCGCGGGTCCGGCCCTGCAGCACGGTCACCACGTAGTTCAGGCCGCCCATGGTGAAGCCGATGATGAACAGGGCCAGGGAGACCAGCATCAGCACGATGCCCAGGTCCTGGCCGGGCGTGTTGGGCAGGATTGCCTGGGGCGGGTAGAGCGTCCAGCCGGCACCGGTTGGGCCGTCCGACGTGAAGAAGCTGGCGGCCAGGACCAGCACCGCCAGGAGATAGATCCAATAGCTCAGCATGTTGGCGTAGGGGAACGCCATGTCCCTGGCACCCAGCATCAGCGGGATCAGGTAGTTGCCGAAACCGCCGAGAAAGAGGGCGGTGAGGAGGTAGACCACCATGATCATGCCGTGCATGGTGATGTACTGGTAGTAGGCGTCGGCATCGATGAACTCGAGCGCGCCGGGAAAAGCGAGCTGCAGCCGCATCAGCCAGGACAGGAACAGGGCGACGAAGCCGATCGCCATGGCGGTCAGCGAATACTGGATCGCGATGACCTTGGCGTCCTGGGAGAAGACGTAGCGGG
>NZ_WUJP01000026.1 GCF_009806515.1 Geminicoccus flavidas
TGATCCAGCTATGCGGATGGTAGAGCTCGACGTCCGCCGTTTCGGCCGGCGGCACCGTATCCACCGGGCCATGGATCGTGGTGGCCATCAATCTGCTCCCCGCTGGCGGAACTGGCGGATCTGGCGGGTCATGGCGCGGCGTCCGCGCGCGCAGAACCCGCGGCGAGCGAAGCGAAGCTGGTCTGCTGTCCGAGCCAGGCCTGATAGTCCTGCTCGGTGTCGACCACGACGAAGCCGCGCATGAAGGAATGGCCGACGCCGCAGAGTTCGGCGCAGAGGATCTCGAAGGTGCCGGTCTGGGTCGGGGTGAACCAGAAATAGGTGACCGCCCCTGGGATCATGTCCATCTTGGCGCGGAACTCCGGCACGTAGAAATCGTGCAGCACGTCCACCGAGCGCAGCAGGACCTTGACTGGCTTGCCGACCGGCAGATGGAGGTTGGCCGCCTCGACGATCACGTCGTCCTGGCCGCTCGGGTCGTGCGGGCTGATTCCGAGCGGGTTCTCCGGGGTGATCAGCCTGGTGTCGGCCCGCCCGAGGCGGCCGTCCTCCCCGGGCAGGCGGTAGCTCCACTGCCATTGCTGGCCGACCACCTCGACCTCGGCCGCGTCGTCCGGCACCTGGACGAACTGTGCCCATACCACCAGGCCCGGGGCGAGCATGGCGGCCACGCCCACGGCGGTGCCGACCGTCAGTACCAGCTCCAGCCGACGGTTCTCGGGCTCATAGGCGGCCCGGTGACCCGGCCGGTGCCGGAACCGCAGGAGGCAGTAGGCGACGAACAGCACGACCGCGGTGAACACCGCGCCGGTGATCCAGAACGTCACGACCAGGGTCGTGTCGATATAGCCCCAGTTGGAAGCGATCGGCGTCCACCACCACGGGCTCAGGAAGTGGAACAGGAGCGAGCCCAGCACGATCAGAACCAGGACGGCTGCGATCAGCATCGCACATCGAGCCCCCTGAAAGTGGTTGAGGTCAAGGTCGCGCCGATAATCCCCCAGGTGGCCCGCTAGTATCTACTGGCTGGAACTGGCCAGAGCACCGGCATGAAAATACCGCCTGCCCGTCGACCAAGCAGTGCACCTCCCCAACGACTAGCGCGGCCGTCCCGGACGGGCCGATGTGATCTCCTGAGCAAACCTCATCGAGATCCGGATGAGCATCTTCTCTTGTGGCATCTGTGCAGGCCATTGTCAACGTGACCACGGCCATCCTGCGGTACCATCGATGGCGGGCGGCAGATTCGAAGTATGGCTCCGGTCTCTACTGTCATGCCCAAGACAAGGCTCAAACAACCAGACCACAGAAGTCGCACAGAGAGAGAATATCCGGAAAATTACTACAAAGATCATGGAAAAACCGACGGACGGTTCAATTCTAACTGATTAAATGTCGGTTATCTTCAAAGTATGGCTGGCATGTCTCATGAGATGCGCTAGCAATTTTTCCGGAAGCTACCGCAAGTGCGGTGGTGGTTCCGGAACAGGGCAAGCAGCACAATGGGTTCATTTGACAGCGCCGCGCGCCGGATCATGCGCGGCACGTTGATTCTAGCCATCGTGGCCTCGGCCGGCGTCGGCATCTCCCGGCCGGTCACGGCGGACGGGACATCGATGCGCCTGCAGGAGCGTGTGCTGATGCAGCGCAATGGGTCAAGGGGGCTCGAATACGTCCCGACCGCCGCCGCCACCGGCAGCGCCAAGGGCAAGAGCAAGCTCAAGGTCGATGTCCTTCGCAAGATCGAGCTGGACGGGGCAGCGCTAGACAATACCTATTCGAGCCTGCTGCCGCTCGACATGGACCGGAACGGCGTCTACGAGTTCGTCCACTGGAACGGCCACCAGGTGATGCGCGTCTACGGTCAGAGCGGCAAGAAGCTCTGGCAGGTCACCAACAGTGCCGCGCGCAAGGTGGGCCCCAGCAGCTTCATCCATCGTGACGGCGCGGCGGTCCTGGACCTGGACGGGGACGGCAAGGACGACGTGCTGCATTGCTGGCAGTCCGGGTCGACCAGGCGGCTGGTGGCCCGCGACGGCGCCAGCGGGAAGGAGATCCGCCACGCCAGCCTGAACGGGCAGAGCAACTCCGGCGGCAGCCTGTGCCGGATCGCGGTGTACCGCACCGAGGCGACCAAGAAGCCGGTGATCCTGGTGGCGCACAGCCAGCCCGGCGGCGGCGCCAAGTGCGGCAAGCGCAACTGGCCGGACAACTGGACCCGCGTCGTCGCCTTCGACACGAAGCTGAAGCAGCTCTGGCACGTCGATACCTGCGATGCCGGGCACCATACTGCCGGCGTCGACCAGGACGGCGACGGGTACATGGATTACTTCTTCGCGGGGAAGTACTCGATCGACTTCAACGGCAAGATCCGCTGCACGCTCGCCGGCTGGAACAAGAGCGACCATGTGGATGCGGTCCGCATCGCCAAGCTGGGCGGTTCCAAGCTGCAGGCGGTGGCGATCGGCCGTTCCGGCGGCGGCGCGTTCGATGTCGGCAACTGCAAGCGACTCTGGAGCCTGCCCTCGGTGGTGAAGAACCCACAGGAGCTGGTGGTCGCCCAGTTCGACCCGGTGCCGAAGCCGCTGGGCGTGATGATCGCGCAGCGCAGCACCAAGGGGCAGTCCAGCACCTTCATCCTGAACAGCAAGGGCAAGCTGGTCCACACCATTAAGAACCGTGAGGTGATGGCCATGCAGAACGCCGAGTTGGACGGCAATCGCCGCACCGACGAGGTGGTGGCGATCTTCGGCGAGGTGTTCGACGGCAAGGGCACCAAGATCCTGTCCAAGGACTGGTACTGGAACCTCAAGGGCAGCAAGGTGAAGGAAAAGAAGACGAGCAACGTCTACGACCGCTGGGTCTCCTTTCCGGTGCTGTTCGACGTGGATAGCGACGGCAGGGACGAGTTGGTGACCTGGGGGCAGAGCCTGATCGTAGTCGGCCGGCCGCGCTGATCCGCGGGACCGGGGAGCCGGCGCGCACCGGTGCGTGATCGCCAGCGCCTTCACTTGGCCGCCAGCAAAGCGGGCCAAGAGCTTGCCGATAAAATTATCACACTTGTTTATCGGCGGCAGATGGCCAATTTCTGTTCTTGGCAAATAAACGACCTGACCTGCTGATGAACATCAGCGGACGTGTCGTTTGTCGGCTGCCAATGGTCCGCACCCGCGCGGGCCAGTCGTGCCTGTCTTGAATGGATCTTCTATGACTACCGGAACCGTCAAGTGGTTCAACCCCGACAAGGGCTTTGGTTTCATCGCCCCGGACGAAGGGGGCAATGACGCGTTCGTTCACATCAGCGCCGTCCAGCGCTCCGGCATCGGTGACCTGCGCGAGGGCCAGAAGGTCGAGTACGAACTCGTGCAGGATCGTCGGAGCGGCAAGCTTTCGGCCGAGAACCTGCGCATCGTCGGGTAGTCTTCCGTCCGGCCGGCGCCACGCCCGGCAGTGGCAGGCAGCGGCCTTGGTGGCCGCCGCTGGTCACGGCGAGGCGCCGGTAGAGGACGGATCGCCGACCCTCGATGGGATCGAGTTGGCCCTGCGCCTGAACAAGGTTGCAGGGCTTTCGCGTTTTCTGGGGCCGGTGCTGCTTGGCCTAGAGGAAGAACAGGACGGTCAGCAGCACGAACACCGGCAGCAGGATCACGGCCGACCAGCCGACATAGCCGAAGAAGCTGGGCATCCGGATGCCCATCTCGTCGGCAATGGCGCGCACCATGAAGTTCGGCGCGTTGCCGATATAGGTGTTCGCCCCCATGAACACGGCCCCCGCCGAGATCGCGGTGAGCGTGGCCACCTGGCTGGTGGTCATGACCAGCGGGTCGCCGCCGGCCAGGTTGAAGAACACCAGATAAGTCGGTGCGTTGTCCAGGAACGAGCTGAGGATGCCGGTCACCCAGAAATAGGCGGCGGGGATGGGGGCCCCACTGGGATCGCTTACCGCCTGCACCAGCGGGGCGAACGGCCCGGCCAGACCCGCCTTCAGCATGGCCAGCACCGGCACGATCGTCACGAAGATGGCGGCGAACAGCTTGGCCACCTCCAGGATCGGCCCCCAGCCGAACTCGTTGGCGAGCCTGGCGCTCTTCGGCGTGAGCGCCAGCGAGGCGAGCGTGATCGCGACCAGCGCCAGGTCGCGCAGGAGGGCCTGCGCCCCGAGTTCGATGCCGAGGAACGAGACCACGACCGGCCCCTGCCAGATGCCGCTGAACAGCACGGCGGCCACGATGGCGCCCAGCAGGAACAGGTTGGCCTTCCCTTCGAAGACCCGCTGCCCCTTGGGTGGTGGCGCGCCGTCGACGATCGCGAGCCGCCGGTCCAGGAGGTAGTAGCCGCCGAGCAGCAGGCCCGCGGTCAGCAACATCGGCAAGAACAGGTGCACGGTCGGCCAGAAGAACGGGACGCCCTTGAGGAAGCCTAGGAACAAGGGCGGGTCGCCCATGGGTGTCAGCGAGCCGCCGATGTTCGCGACGAGGAAGATGAAGAACACCATGGTATGGACCCGGCGAGTCCGCCAGGCATTCGCCCGGATCAGGGGGCGGACCAGCAGCATGGCTGCCCCGGTCGTGCCAGTGAAGCTGGCCAGCAACGTGCCCACGGCCAGCGACGCGGTGTTGGAAGCCGGGCTCCCGTCGAAATAGCCATCCAGCCGCAGGCCCCCTGCCACGGTGAACAGGGCCAGGAGCAGGAGGATGAAGGGCAGGTATTCCAGCAGGCCGACATGGGCCAGCTCGTAGAGGCTGC
>NZ_WUJP01000027.1 GCF_009806515.1 Geminicoccus flavidas
CATCCAGGCCGAGGGTCGGCAGCATCGGCAGGATCACCAGTGCCGCCCAGCCGAGCGCGATCTTGCCGTAGTGGTGGTGCCACAGATCCGGGACCAGCAGCGGCATCAGGGCGATCGACAGGAGCAATCCCGCGAACGGCACTGCCCACCAGCCCGCCAGCTCCGCCCCCACGAAGCCGTGCCCGCCCGCATCTGCCGCGAGCGCCGGGCTGCCGGAACCGACGAGGGCGAGGAAGGCTAGGAGCGGCAGGGCGATGATCGGGCGACAGGCAGGGAGCGGACGAGACGGCATGCCGGTTCCAGCTTGGGTGAGCCGCATCGTCGCGGCGGGGCGGTGCTACAACACGGTTCCCGGAATGACCAAGAGCGGCCAGAGGATGACGAAGCGGTGCCACGACCCCATATGCCACTACGATGCAGCCGGACGACGCCCGCACGCCGCTTCGAACAAAGCCGACTTGCAGAGGCTGCAGGGCGATTGTCCTCAGCCGGCAACGGAGGGTATGGTTCGGACGGACCGGAGCACCTCGGGTCTCCTCGGACCCCGAGCAGGTGGCATCGAACCTGAGGCGTGGGACTGTGAGACGACCATCGCGATGAGCGACAGAGACCAGGATCGGGGCATCATCGAGCGTGGCGGGGTGGCGACCAAGACCCACACCCGCACCGAGAAGCCGTCCCTCTACAAGGTGCTGCTCCTCAACGACGACTACACACCGATGGAGTTTGTCGTGCACGTGCTGGAGCGCTTCTTCCGCAAGAGCGAGGAAGAGGCGGTGCAGATCATGCTGCACGTCCACCAGAAGGGCGTCGGCGTCTGCGGCGTCTACACGTTCGAAGTGGCGGAGACGAAGGTGATGCAGGTCATCGACTTCGCCCGGCAGAACCAGCATCCTCTCCAGTGCACGATGGAAAAGGAATGATGAGCGTCATGGCGATCGGCGTCCGGTCGATCGGCCAGATCCCGGCCATCCGGCCGGCGACCCGAGGGGTCATGGCAAGGGCAGGCGGCCCCTCAGCCCTTCTTGCCGTCCGCCCACCCCAGCAAGGCGAGTGACCCGAACATGCTGTCGCGCAATCTCGAAAAGTCGCTGAGGCGGGCACTGGCTCTGGCCAATGCCAAGCAGCACGAATATGCCACGCTCGAGCACCTGCTCATGGCGCTCACCGAGGACCCGGACGCGATGGCGGTCATGAAGGCCTGCGCCGTCGACCTCGACCGCCTGCGCCTCGTGCTCAGCCAGTATCTCGAGCATGAGATGAGCGGGCTGATCGTGGAAGCCGGCGTCGACGCCAAGCCCACGGCCGGCCTGCAGCGTGTGATCCAGCGCGCGGCCATCCACGTCCAGTCGTCCGGCCGCCACGAGGTAACCGGAGCCAACGTCCTGGTGGCGCTGTTCTCCGAGCGGGAATGCCACGCCGTGTTCTTCCTGCAGGAGCAGAACTGCTCGCGGCTGGACGCGGTCAACTACATCAGCCACGGTATCTCGAAGAAGCCCGGGATGTCCGAGGATCGTCGCCCGCGCGGTGCGGACGAACGGGATGAGGAGGGTGCTCCGACGGCACAGAAGAAGGACGAAAAGGACGCGCTGTCCCAGTACTGCGTCCACCTGAACAAGAAGGCAGCCGAGGGCAAGATCGACATCTTGATCGGCCGCGACAACGAGATCGAGCGCACGATTCAGATCTTGTGCCGGCGCTCGAAGAACAACCCGTTGTTCGTGGGCGACCCGGGCGTGGGCAAGACCGCCATCGCCGAAGGGCTGGCGCTCCGGATTGTTCAGGGCAACGTGCCGGAAATCCTGAAGAACTGCGTGATCTACTCGCTCGACATGGGCGCGCTGCTCGCCGGCACCCGCTACCGTGGCGATTTCGAGGAGCGGCTCAAGAGCGTCATCAGCGAGCTCGAGAACGACAGCCGCGCGATCCTGTTCATCGACGAGATCCACACCGTGATCGGTGCGGGCGCCACCTCCGGCGGCTCGCTGGATGCGTCCAACCTGCTCAAGCCGGCCCTAGCTTCGGGTGGGCTGCGCTGCATCGGCAGCACGACCTACAAGGAGTTCCGCAACTATTTCGAGAAGGACCGGGCGCTGGTCCGGCGCTTCCAGAAGATCGACATTCCGGAGCCCACCGAGGACGAGAGCGTCAAGATCCTCCATGGGCTGAAGCCGAGCTTCGAGGAACACCACCAGGTCAAGTACACCAACAATGCGCTCAAAGCCGCGGTCAAGCTGGCGGTGCGCTACATCCATGACCGCAAGCTGCCGGACAAGGCGATCGACATCATCGACGAGGTCGGCGCGGCGCAGATGATCAAGCCGGAAGGTCAGCGCAAGAAGACCATCGGTGCCAAGGAGGTCGAGGAGATCGTCGCCCGGATCGCGCGGGTGCCGATCAAGGCGGTCTCGGCTCGCGATAAGGAATCGCTGAAGCACCTGGACGCCGACCTGAAGGGCGCGGTCTATGGCCAGGACAGCGCGATCATGGCCCTGTCCTCGGCGATCAAGCTGTCCAGGGCCGGCCTGCGCGATCCGCAGAAGCCGATCGGCTGCTACCTGTTCAGCGGCCCCACGGGCGTGGGCAAGACCGAGGCGGCCCGTCAGCTCGCCAAGACCATGGGCATCGAGCTGATCCGCTTCGACATGTCCGAGTACATGGAGCGCCACGCGGTCAGCCGGCTGATCGGCGCCCCTCCGGGCTATGTCGGCTTCGACCAGGGCGGCCTGCTCACCGACAGCATCGACCAGCACCCGCACGCCGTCCTCCTGCTGGACGAG
>NZ_WUJP01000028.1 GCF_009806515.1 Geminicoccus flavidas
ATCGAGAAGGCGCACCCGGACGTCTTCAACATCCTCCTGCAGGTGATGGATTACGGCAAGCTCACCGACAACAACGGCAAGACGGTCGACTTCCGCAACGTGGTCCTGATCATGACCACCAATGCGGGCGCTGCGGACATGGCGAAGCCGGCGATGGGCTTTGGCAGCTCGGTGCGGCAGAACGAGGACAAGGAGGCGATCAATCGCCTCTTCACCCCTGAGTTCCGCAACCGGCTGGACGCGGTGATCCCGTTCGCAGGCCTCACCCCGGCGATCGTGCGCAACGTGGTCGACAAGTTCGTCAAGGAGCTGGGCGCGCAGCTGGCCGACCGGCGGGTCTCGATCGAGGTCGATGACCTCGCCCGCGACTGGCTGGCGGAGAAGGGCTACGAGCCGCTGTTCGGTGCCCGGCCGCTGGCCCGGCTGATCCAGGAGAAGATCAAGCGGCCGCTGGCCGACGAGCTCCTGTTCGGCCGGCTGGTCAAGGGCGGCAAGGTCGTGGTGACGATCGAGGATGGTGAGCCCGCCTTCCAGATCACCCCCACCGGCGGCGGGCCGGCGCTGCTGCCCAAGCCCGGCCCGGCCGCGGACGATGACGAGGAGGAAGAGGACGACCAGCAGCTGACGGTCGACGCCTGATCCTTCGAGCCTGATCCCCGGGGGCATGAGCCGGAGGGCCTTGTTGGGGATCAGGCGGCCGGCTCTGGTCGCGTGGCATAGGGCAGGGCGGCCTCTAGCTCTGCCCGTTCCACCTGGATTGCCCGGCGCTCCCTGGCCAGGAAGCGGGCGATCGCGTCGCGCAGGCCCGGATGGGCGATGCGGTGGGCGCTGTAGGTGAGGACTGGGGCATAGCCGCGCTGGACCTTGTGCACGCCCTGCGCGCCCGCCTCGACCCTGGGCAGGCCGTGCGCGATCGCCCATTCGATCGCGCGGTAGTAGCAGAGCTCGAAATGGAGGAAGCGATACTCCTCCAGGCTGCCCCAGATCCGGCCGTAGAGCGCGTCCTGGCCCACCAGGTTCAGGGCCACCGCCACCGTTCGGCGGCCGTCCCTCGCCCGCATCAGCACGACCCGGTCGGCCATGGTGCGGCCGAGCCGGCGGAACAGGTCACGGGTGAGATAGGCATTGCCCCAGCGCTTCTCGACCGTGGCCAGGTAGAACGGCCAGAAGTCGTCCAGGACGGTCTCGCCCAGTTCGGCTCCGGTCAGGGTCTCGACCACCAGCCCGGAGCTGGCCACCGCTTCGCGCTCCTTGCGGATCATCTTGCGCTTGGAGCTGCGCAGCGTGTCCAGAAAGTCCTGAAAGTCCCGATAGCCGGGGTTGCTCAGGTGGTACTGCAGGCCCAGCCGCTGGAGGAATCCGGCCTGGCCCAGTGCCGTCCACTCCGCCTCGCTGCAGAAGGTGACATGGAGGGAGGACAGGCCGGTTGTTTGGAGCATGTCGTCCAGCCCGCGCACAAGCAGGTCACGCGCCTCCGGCGTGCTGGCCGGCAGGCGGCTGCCGGGTACCGGCGTGAACGGCACGGCCACCTGGAGCTTTGGATAATAGCTGCCGCCGGCCCGGTGGAACGCGTCGGCCCAGCCATGGTCGAACACATACTCGCCCCAGCTATGGCTCTTGGCATAGACGGGTGCAGCGGCCAGCAGCGTGTCGCCGTCCTCGACCACGGCCGCTAGCGGCTGCCAGCCTGTGTCGGTGGCAGCGGAGCCGGATTGCTCCATGGCCGAGAGGTAGGCATGGCTCATGAACGGGTCGCCCGAGCCGGCCAACCGGTCCCAGGCCCCGGCATCGAGCGAGGCGACGCCGTCGCTTACCCGAAAGCGCAACGGCAGCTCAGTCGACCAGGAACACGGCGTCGACCTCGACCGCGCAGTTCAGCGGCAGCGACGGCGAGCCGATGGCACAGCGGGCATGCCGGCCGACCTCGCCCAGCACCTGGACGAACAGGTCCGAGGCGCCGTTGATGACCTTGGGATGCTCGAAGAAGTCCGGGGTGCAGGCCACCCAGCCGGTGACCTTCAAGGTCGCCTTGATCCGGCCGAGATCGCCATCCAGCGCGGCCTTGGCCTGGGCCAGCACGTTCAGCGCGCACTGGCGGGCCGCCCGCTGCCCATCCTCCACGGAGACGCCGCCGCCGAGCTTGCCTTCGACCAGGATGCGCCCGTCCCGGAACGGTACCTGCCCGGCGATCCACAGCGTCCCCGCACCCAGGCGCGCGGGAATATAGTTGAACTGCACCGCCGGTGGGGTCGGCAGCTCGATCCCGAGCTCCTTCAGCCGTGCCTCGATCGCCGCGCTCTGGCTCATCTCTCCGGTTCTCCGCTGGGCGTTCCTCGCAGGCGCAACCTAGGCGTCCGGCAGGCTTTGGGCCAGGGGGCGGGGGCCGTTGCGCACCGCGATGACATCGGGCACGATCCGCGCAGTGGGGATTGCCGGGTTAGGACATTCATTGAGCACGCCGCGCGACGATGGCTTCTTCATGCCGGCGGAATGGGCGCCGCACCGCCGCTGCTGGATGGCGTGGCCCTGCAACCCGCAGGTCTGGGGCGACCGGCTGAAGGCGGCGCGCGACGTCTATGCCGACATCGCGGATGCGATCGCCCAGTTCGAGCCGGTAACCATGATCGTGCGGCCGGACCTGATGACCACCGCCTCGCTGGTCACCTCCAAGAACATCTCGATCCTGCCGATGGCCCAGTCCGACAGCTGGACCCGCGACACCTGCCCGAGCTTCCTGATCGACGGCAAGGGCAATGCCGCGGGCGTGGCCTGGCGGTTCAACGGCTGGGGCGGGGTGCACCAGGATTTCGAGGAGGATGCGGCGATGGCGACGCGGGTGCTGGAGCACCTGAACCTGCCGGCCTACCAGAGCGAGCTGGTGACCGAGGGTGGCGCCATCCATGTCGACGGCGAGGGCACCTGCCTCTTGTGCGAGACGGCCATCCTGGACCCTGCGCGCAATCCCGGCCTGGGGCGCGAGGAGGTCGAGGCCGAGCTCCGCGCCATGCTTGGCGTGTCCAGCTTCATCTGGCTGGAGGCCGGGCTCACCGATGACGAGACCAATGGCCATGTCGACAACATCGCCTGCTTCGCAAGGCCGCGTGTGGTCATCACCATGCAGTGCGACGATGTCGACGACCCCGACTACGTAATCCTGCGCCGCAACCTCGAGACGCTGCGCGCAGCGCGCGATGCGAAGGACCGCGCGCTGGAAATCGTCACCCTGCCCAAGCCGAAGACCCGTCTGAAGGAAGACGGGACCCGGCTGACACTGTCCTATGTGAATTTCTACATCGCCAATGGCGGGATCATCATGCCGGGCTTTGGCGATCCCGCCGACAAGGTCGCGTATCGGACCCTGGAGGCGGTGTTCCCGGACCGGGAGGTTGTGCAGATCCCGTGCCTCGACCTGCTGCACGGCGGCGGCGGCATCCATTGCATCACCCAGCAGCAGCCCGCGGTCGAGCCGCCCGCCTGAAGCCCCGCCTGAAGGAAGGGCGTTCAGCCGACGGCGAGGAGGTCGCGGAAGGCGTCGCCCAGCGCCGCATTGGCCGCCATGACCGTGCCTTCTTCCCAAGGCCGGTCGTCGCCCTCCAGCCGGGCGGCCTTGCCGCCGGCCTCGCGGACCAGCAGCATCCCGGCTGCATAGTCCCACGGCTTGATCCCGTATTCCCAGTAGGCATCGAGCCGCCCGCAGGCGACATAGGCCAGGTCGAGCGAGGCAGCGCCCATGCGGCGCAGACCCGCCACCTGGTCGGCGACCCTCTCGTACTGGCCGGGGAAGCTCTTGCGCCCTTTCCAGTCGCGGACCGGGAGGCCGCAGCCGACCAGCGCCCGATCGAGTTCGGCTGTGCGCGAGACGCGGATCCGTTGGTCGTTCATGTAGGCGCCGTTGCCCTTGTCGGCGGCGAACAGTTCGTTGCGCACCGGGTCGTAGATGCAGCCGGCAGTAACCTCGCCATGCTGCTCCAGGGCCACCGAGATCGCCCAGTGCGGCATGGCGTGCAAATAGTTGGTGGTGCCATCGAGCGGATCGATGATGAAGCGGTGCTCGGGGAACCGGCCCTCGCGCAACCCGCCTTCTTCGGTCAGGATCGAGAAGTCAGGCCGGGCGCGGTGCAGGTCCTGGACCAGGATCTGCTCGGCCCGGCGATCCGCCGCCGAGACGAAGTCGGCCGGCCCCTTGACCGACCATTGCAGCTGCTCGACCTCACCGAAATCGCGCGCCAGCCCGCGGGCGGCGCGCACGACGGCACGGACCATGACTTCGAGATGAGGCGAACGACGGGGCACGGATCGGAACTCGCTTAAAGGACGGCGTCCGGGTCGGCCGCGGCGACCGCCTGGTCGAGATCGCTGAGCAGGCGGATTGGATCGGCCGACTGCCAGCAGGACGGCCCCGGCAGCGCGAAGGCGATCTTCGCGCTTACCAGGGTCGCCATGTGGGACGGCTCGATAAGCCCGGTGACGCCACAAGGCAAGACGAACAGTTCGGTCCACCAGGCGGCCAGCTCGATGGCGCGCTCCGGCTCCCGGTCGGCGCGGCCGAACAGGAGCCAGTCGGCGCCGGCCTCCCCGACCTCCATCGCCTCGTGACGGTCTAGGCTGCACAGGACGCCCAGCACCTTGTCCGGCGGCAGGCCGGCGCGCATTTCGGCCGTCCGCTCCGGCTCGGTCAGCAGGAGCCCGTCCAGCGCGCGAGCCTGTTGCAGGTCATCGCGCGCGAACACGGCGACGCCGTGGGCCTGGCCGAGCAGGCGGGCCGGCGTCGGGTCCACTCCGGGCGGCAGCAGGAGGGCAGCCACCCGCCCGCCGGCCAGCACCGGTGCCAGCGCTGCCGTCTCACCGTCCCGGGGCAGCGGGATGATCAGCCGGAGCCGATCATCCTCGATGCCTTCGTCTGCCTGGTCCTGGTCCGGCTGGCTCACGCGTCGCCACGATAGATGTCGACGATCCGGCCGAGCAGTTCCAGTGCCTCGGCCTTGGGCCGCTGGAAGGCGTTGCGGCCGACGATCGAGCCGGAGCCGCCGCCCGCCTTGATCTGCCGGATCTCCTCGACCAGGGCATCGGCACCCTTGGCCTCGCCGCCCGAGAACACCACGAGGCGGCGGCCGTTGAAGCTCGCCTGCATCACATGGGCGATCCGCTCGGACAGGGTCGCGCGCGGGATCTGCTTTTCCTCGTAGACCTTCTTCGCGGCTTCCAGGTCGAGCATGTCGGTGGGCGGCTTCACCTTGATGATGTTGGCGCCCATCAGTGCGGCCATGTGCGCAGCATAGGCGACGATATCGATCGCGGTCTCGCCGGCCTTGGTGACCATGCCACCGCGCGGATAGGACCAGACCACGGTGGCCAGACCGCTGGCCTTGGCCTCGAGCGTCAGCTCGCGCAGCTCCTCCATCATCCCGTAATTGTAGTCGGAGCCGGGATACATGGTGAAACCGATGCCGACGCAGCCTAGGCGCAGCGCGTCGCGCACGCTGCCGGTGACCGCCTGGTCGCCGATACCCTTGGCCAGCGAGTTGGCGCTGTTGACCTTGAGGATCAGCGGTAGCTCGCCGGCAAACGTGTCCGCACCGGCCTCAAGCGAACCGAGCGGTGCCGCATAGCCGGACAGGCCGGCCTCCAAGGCCAGCTCGAACAGGTAGTGCGGGTCATAGGCGGCGGGGTTGGCGGCGAAGCTGCGGGCGGGCCCGTGCTCGTAGCCCTGGTCGACCGGCAGGATCACGAGCTTCCCAGTACCGGCCAGCTTGCCCTGCATCATCAGCCGAGCCAGGTTCGACTTCACCCCGGGATTCTCGCTCTCGTAGTACGAGAGGATTTTCTTCACCGCCGGCGTAACGCGCATCGTCTGCATCCTTTTTCTGCCTTTGGACCCCGTGCTCGGACCGCACGCGGGTTAAGAACACGGCAGGGGTCGTGCCGTCAAACGGGCTGGGCGGCTCCCGGTGCCGCACGACGCCAAGCCCGGCAGCGGGCGGGCAGGTCATCGGCCGAATCCATGGCGAGCAGGGGCGGACCGATCTCCTGACGCAGCTCACCGCCCAGTGCCCGGGCGATCGCCGCCAGCCGTTCGTACCGTTCAGGCGGACCGACATGGCGCAGCAGGCGCAGGCCGCTGCGCAGGCAGGCCAGCACGTCGCCGGCGTGCTCCCCGCAATCCGCGAGGATCCGGCGCCCGTGCAGGCGCTCCAGCTCGGCGAAGAAGCCCGGCCCGGCATAGGCGACCGCACCCGGCGGGGTCACCGGCAGGATCACGAGCCTCAACTCGCACTCCACCGCCGCCACGGCCGCCAGATGCCGACCGTGATGGACGGTGACGGCAAGCGCGGTCAGCGTGCCAGGGCCGCCACGCCCGGCAGATCCTTGCCCTCGATGAACTCGAGGAAGGCACCGCCGGCGGTGGAGACGTAGGAGAACTCTTCCAGCACGCCGGCATGGGCCAAAGCCGCCACGGTGTCGCCGCCACCGGCCACGGACTGGAGCTTGCCCTCCCGAGTGAGCCTGGCCGCAGCTTTGGCCACCGCATTGGTCCCCTCGTCGAACGGCGCCACCTCGAAGGCACCCATCGGCCCGTTCCACAGCAGGGTCTTGCAGCCGGTCAGCGCTTCCTCCACGGCGGCCACGCTCTTGGGACCCACGTCCAGGATCATCTCCTCGGGCTTGACCGAATCGAGCCCGGTCACCCGGTGCGGCGCGTTCGCTTCGAACTGCGTCGCGACCACCGCGTCGACCGGCAGGACGATCCGGACGTTTCTGGCCTTGGCCTTGGCGGCGATCTCCCGCGCGTTGCTGGCCAAATCCTTCTCGCACAGCGACTTGCCGATCTCCACACCGTCCGCGAACAGGAAGGTGTTGGCCATGCCGCCGCCGATCACCAGCACGTCGACCTTGTCCAGCAGGTGGCCCAGCACGTCGAGCTTGGTCGAGACCTTGGCACCGCCGATGAGCGCCGCGACCGGCCGGTCCGCCCCGCCGACCGCTGCCCCCAGCGCGTTCAGCTCGGCCTCCATCAGCCGGCCCGCATAGGCCGGCAGGCGCTCGGCCAGGCCGGTCACCGAGGCGTGCGCGCGATGCGAGGCGGAAAAGGCGTCGTTCACGTAGACGTCGCCCAACGCTGCCAAAGCGTCGGCGAACTCCTTCTGGTTCTTCTCCTCGCCGGCGTGGAAGCGCAGGTTCTCGAGCAGCGCGATCCCGCCTTCCTCGACCTTCGCGACCGCGGCCTCGGCCTCGGGGCCCACGCAGTCCTTGCCAAACACCACGTCCACCCCGCCCAGTGCCTGGCCCAGCGCCCGGGCAATCGGCTCCAGCGACATGGCGGGCTCGACCTTGCCCTTGGGCCGGCCAAAATGGGACAGGGCGATGACCCTGGCACTCTTGCCCATCAGCTCCTTCAGCGTCACCGCGGCCCGCTCGATCCTGGTGGCGTCGGTGATCTCGCCGTCCTGCATGGGCACGTTGAAGTCGACGCGGACGAGCACCCGCTTCCCCTTCGGGTCGAACTGGTCGATGGTTTCGAAGCGGGCCATGGGATCCTCCCTCCGTGCTGCGGGTTCGAGGAGCTAGCACGGGTCATCAAGGGCATGAACCCTGGGCAAGCAGCCGAGGAGGCAACATGAACACGGGCGATCTCATCGGGCAGATCCTTCAGTCCGGCATGGCGCGCGGCGCCCACACGCGGATGCAACGCGGTGCCGGCAGTCAGCCTGGCCTGGGCGGGTTGCTGGGCGGCCTGCTCGGCGGCGGTGGCGCCGGCTCGGGCGGCGGCCTGGGCGACCTGCTGGGCGGCCGGAGCGGCAGTCACGGCGGCAGCGGCGGCGGTCTGGGTGGCCTCGCCGGGATGGCCAGCGACTATCTCTCCGGCGGAGGGCGCAGCCACTCCTCCCATTCGCGGGGCGGCATGGCTGGTGCCGGTGGCCTGGGCGGCATGGTCGGCGCCGGCAGCCTGGGCGGCCTGGTCGGCTCGATGCTGGGTGGCAGGCGCTCCAGCGGGATGCTGGGCGGTGCTGCCATGGGCGTGATCGGCATGATCGCCATGAACGCGCTGCGCAATCTCGGCCAGTCCCAGGGGGCAACGCCAGCCGCCCAGGCGCCCCAGGCAGCACCGGCCGCCCAGCCAGGCCAGGCGGCAGCGGCAGAGGTGAGCCCGGATGACATCCCGGCACCCAGCGAGTCCACCCAGCGGCTCATGCTGATGGCGATGATCTCGGCCGCCAAGGCGGACGGCCATGTCGACGATGCCGAGATGAACAACATCGTCGGCAAGCTGAAGGAGAACGGCGCCGACGCGGAGGAGCGCGACTGGGTGCTGCGCGAGCTGGCCAAGCCCATGGACCTGGACGTGCTGGTGGCCGCAGTGCCGAGCATCGAGGTGGCGGCCCAGGTCTATGCCGCCTCCGCCCTGGCGATCACGCCCGACACGCCCCAGGAGCAGGACTATCTGAACCAGCTCTCGGCCAAGCTGGGCCTGCAGCCGGCAGTGCGCGCCTATATCCACCAGGCGCTGGGTCTGCCGGCACCGGCCTGAGTCCCGTCAGGCGTTGGCCGGCCAAAAGCGCATGATCTCGGCGTAGCGGCCGGCCAGCGGGCGGTGCTCGAACCGACCGCGGTCCGCCGCGGCCAGGGTTCGAAGATGGTGTGCGACCTCCGGGCGATGGCGAACACCGAAGCGGTCGAGCCAAGCGACGAGGCCCTGCTGGAACCAGCGCGGCAGCGCGGCCGCATCCCCGAAATCCACGACATGCAGGATCCCGCCCGGTGCCAGCAGGGCGATGGCGCGGTCCAGTGCTGCCACTGGTTCGTCGAACATGCTGAGCGCGTAGGAAAACACCACGTGCCGGAAGCCGGCGGGATGGCCGGCCAAGCCGGCGTCCGCCTGCTCGCCGATGCCGAAGCCCAGCCGGATCCGGTGGGCGAGCCCGGCACGGGCGGCGGCCTCGCGAGCACTGCCCAGCATTGCGGCGGACGCGTCGATCCCGACCATGATCAGCTCCGGGTGCCGGCGGGCCAGGCGGACCAGGTTGCGGCCGGTGCCGCAGCCAATCTCCAGGAGCGTGTCGCCGGCTTCGACCGGGATCTCGTCGAGCAGCCGGTTGCGGCCCAGGAGATAATAGCGGCGGGTCAGGTCATAGATGTGCCGCTGGTGGCGGTACATCCGGTCCATGCGCCGGGCGA
>NZ_WUJP01000029.1 GCF_009806515.1 Geminicoccus flavidas
TGTCGCCGGCCGTGGCGCCCGCCATCAGGCCGGCCGGCGCGCGTAGAGGTGGAAGCCGCCATAGATGGCGGAGCGGTCCTGGCGGAACAGCTCGAGGCTGCGCTGCCGCTCGTAATGCCAGCCGTCCAGGATGAAGCGCGGCACCCGGCCCTCGATCACGCTGGCCTCGCCGGCCGTGCGGAAGATCACTCGCGCGTCCGGAGCAGCGGTACGCTCGATCTGGCTCCACAGCTCGGCCAGGCGCCGGTCGGTCATCCAGTCCATCGCGTCCAGCAGGACGAAGCGGTCGATCGAGCAGGCCGGTTCGCCGCGCAGCCGCTCGGTGAGGTCCTGGTGGCGGGCATCGATCCGCTCCACCCGCGTCCGGATGTCCGGCAGGTGCCGACGCTCCAGCCACATCGGCAGCGCCGCCTCGCCCTGACCGAACCCCCGGCCGAAGGCCTGGCGGGCGAACGGGCTCTGAC
>NZ_WUJP01000003.1 GCF_009806515.1 Geminicoccus flavidas
GTCAAGTCCGGCGACGTCATGTGCGAGATCGAGACCGACAAGGCGACGATGGAGTTCGAGGCGGTCGACGAGGGCATCATCGGCAAGATCCTGGTGCCGGAAGGCACGCAGGGGGTCGCGGTGAACACACCGATCGCCGTGCTGCTGGAGGAAGGCGAGGACGCGTCCGCCGCCGAGGGTGCCGCCGCCACCGCCCCTGGCCAGCCCGCACCCGAGGCGCCGCGCGCGGCCGCCGAGGGCCCGGTCGAGGCCGAGCGGATGAAGGCCGCGGGCCCGGCACCGGGCGGCGATGCCAAGCCCGCCGGGGTCGCGGGCGCACCGGGTGCCGGGTCCAACACCGGCGCCGCGACCGCCCAGCCCGCCAAGGCGGACGGCGACCGGGTGTTCGCCTCGCCGCTGGCCAAGCGGATGGCCGCACTTGCCGGGATCGACCTCAGCACGGTCACCGGCAGCGGCCCGCGCGGACGGATCGTGAAGGCCGACATCGAGAAGGCGGCGGGTGCCCCCAAGGCTGCGGCCAAGCCAGCCGAGGCGGCAGCACCGGCAGCAGCAGCCCCGGCTCCGGCGGCGGCACCGGCCGCGATCCCGGCCCCGACGGCGCCGCACCAGGTCATCCAGCTCAACAACATGCGCAAGGTGATCGCGCGCCGCCTGACCGAGGCCAAGGCGACCATCCCGCATTTCTACCTGACGGTGGATGTCGAACTGGATGCCCTGCTCAAGCTCCGCGAGGAGCTGAACGGGCGGCCCAAAGTCGACTACAAGCTCTCGGTGAACGACTTCGTCATCAAGGCGGTCGCCCAGGGCATGAAGAAGATCCCGGGTGTGAATGCCGCCTGGGGTGGGGACAAGGTTTACCAGTTCGACGACATCGACATCTCGGTGGCGGTCGCGATCGAGGGCGGCCTGATCACGCCGATCATCCGCAAGGCCGACCAGAAGGGCCTGTCCACCATCTCCGCGGAAATGAAGGACCTCGCCAAGCGTGCCAAGGACGGCAAGCTCAAGCCCGAGGAGTTCCAGGGCGGCGGCTTCTCGATCAGCAATCTCGGCATGTATGGCGTGAAGGACTTCGCCGCGGTGATCAACCCGCCGCAGGCCTGCATCCTGGCGGTCGGCGCCGGCGAGAAGCGCCCGGTGGTGAAGAACGACGCGCTCGCGATCGCCACCGTGATGAGCGTCACGCTCTCCACCGACCACCGAGTGGTGGACGGCGCGCTGGGTGCCGAGTTCCTGCAGGTGTTCAAGAGGACGGTGGAGGACCCGCTCTCGCTGCTGCTGTGAGGGCTGTCCGGGCCATGCCCAGCCAAGCCACGGTCCCTCTGGGGGAAGATGTCCTCGACGACGTGCTGGGCCTGGGCCTGCGCGTGGTGTTCGTCGGCATGGCGAGCGGGCGGGTGTCGGCACTGCGGCGCCGCCACTATGCCGGGCCCGGCAACAAGTTCTGGCCGACCCTGGCCGCGGTCGGCCTCACCCCGGAACGGCTCACCCCGGACCGGGAGCGGGAGATCCTCCGCCATGGCATGGGCCTGACCGACGTGCAGAAGCGCCAGTCCGGCAGCGACGTCGAGATCGAGGTGGTACCCAGCGACGTCGCCCTGCTGCGCGCCAAGCTGGCACGGATCCGGCCAAGGCGCATCGCGTTCAATGGCAAGCGGGCGGCCAGCCACTGGCTGGGGAAGCCGACCGCTGCCTTATGCTACGGGCCGGTGGCCGATCCGCATGGTACCGCCGAAGAATTGTTCATCCTGCCGTCCACGTCGGGTGCGGCGTCTGGCTTCTGGGACGTTCAGCCATGGACGGACCTGGCCGATCAGGTGCTGCGTGACCTGCCGTCACACACGGCTTCTCTGAGTGGGATTAGCTAATGGCCAACCACAGTTTCGATCTGGTGGTCGTCGGCGGTGGGCCGGGTGGCTACGTGGCGGCGATCCGGGCAGCGCAGCTCGGCATGAAGACCGCGCTGGTGGAGCGCGAGCATCTGGGCGGGATCTGCCTCAACTGGGGCTGCATCCCGACCAAGGCGCTGCTGCGCTCGGCAGAGGTCTACGACCATATGGGTCACCCTGAAGCGTTCGGCCTGAGCGTCAAGGACCGGGGCTTCGATGCCGCGGCGGTGGTCAAGCGCAGCCGCGGCGTGGCAGCGCAGCTTTCCGGCGGCGTCAAGCACCTGCTCAAGAAGAACAAGGTGACGGTGTTCGACGGTGCGGGCGCGCTCGCGGGCAAGAACACGCTGAAGGTCACGACCAAGGGCGGCGAGGAGACGCTATCCGCGCCGCACATCATCCTGGCGACGGGTGCCCGCGCACGGGTGCTGCCCGGCCTGGAGCCGGACGGCAAGCTGGTCTGGACCTACAAGGAGGCGATGGTCCCGCCTGCCATGCCGAAGTCGGTGCTGGTAGTGGGCAGCGGTGCGATCGGCATCGAATTCGCCTCGTTCTACCGCTCGATGGGCGCCGAGGTCACCGTGGTCGAGGTGCTGGAGCGGGTGCTGCCGGTGGAGGATGCCGAGATCTCGGCACTCGCGCAAAAGCAGTTCGAGAAGCGCGGCATGAAGATCCGGGTCGGCACCAAAGTCGCCAAGCTCGACAAGAAAGCCGATTCGGTGGTCGCCACGCTGGAGATGCCGGGCGGCAAGACCGAGCAGGTCGAGGTCGAGCGGGTGATCTCCGCGGTCGGCATCGTCGGCAACACCGAGCACATCGGCCTGGAAGGCACCAAGATCAAAGTCGAGCGCTCCCATGTGGTGGTCGACGAGTGGTGCCGGACCGGCGAGCCTGGGGTCTATGCGATCGGCGACCTGGTGGGGGCACCCTGGCTCGCGCACAAGGCCAGCCACGAGGGCGTCATGTGCGTCGAGAAGATCGCGGGCAAGGGCCACCCGCACCCGCTCGACCTGACCAAGATCCCGGGCTGCACCTACTGCACCCCGCAGGTGGCAAGCGTCGGCTATACCGAGGAGGCCGCCAAGAAGGCCGGCTACGAGGTCAAGGTCGGCCGGTTCCCGTTCATCGGTAACGGCAAGGCGATCGCGCTCGGCGAGCCGGACGGGCTGGTCAAGACCGTGTTCGACGCGAAGACCGGTGAGTTCCTGGGCGCGCACCTGATCGGCGCGGAAGTCACCGAGCTGATCCAGGGCTTCGTGATCGCGCGGCAGATGGAGGCCACCGAGGAAGACCTCATGGCAACGATCTTCCCGCATCCCACCCTCTCGGAAATGATGCACGAGTCGACGCTTGCGGCCTATGGTCGGGCCATCCACTTCTGAGGTGCACGTCCGCCCCGTCCGGTCCGGGGCGGACCCGTTTGGTTGAAGGGTAGCTGATGGCCACGGTCACGATCACGCCGCCGCAGTTCCAGCGCAAGCCCGCCTGGATTCGCGTCAAGGCGCCGACGTCGGAGACCTATCACGAGGTCCGGAAGCTGATGCGGGCCAAGAAGCTGCACACCGTGTGCGAGGAAGCCGCCTGCCCGAACATGGGCGAGTGCTGGCAGCAGAAGCACGCGACCTTCATGATCCTGGGCGACACCTGCACCCGGGCCTGCGCGTTCTGCAACGTCAAGACCGGCATGCCGGTGGCGGTCGACCCGCACGAGCCGCGCCATGTCGCCGAGGCGGTGGAGGCGATGGGCCTCAAGCACGTGGTGATCACTTCCGTGGACCGAGACGACCTGCCCGACGGCGGTGCGTTCCAGTTCGTCCGGGTGATCGAGGCGATCCGCGAGCGCTCGCCGGAGACCACGGTCGAGATCCTTACCCCGGATTTCCTGCGCAAGCCCGGGGCGATAGAGAAGGTCGTGGCGGCCAGGCCCGATGTCTACAACCACAATCTCGAGACGGTGCCGCGCCTCTACCGGACGGTGCGGCCGGGTGCCCGCTACTTCCACTCGCTGCGCCTCTTGCAGAAGGTCAAGGAGCTCGACCCCTCGATCTTTACCAAGTCGGGCGTGATGCTGGGGCTGGGCGAGGAGAAGCGCGAGATCCATCAGGTGATGGACGACATGCGCTCGGCCGAGGTCGACTTCATCACGATCGGCCAGTACCTGCAGCCGACCCGCCGGCACCATCCGGTGATCCGGTTCGTGGAACCTGCGGAGTTCGAAGCGCATTCCAGAATGGCGCGTGCCAAGGGCTTCCTGATGGTGTCGAGCTCGCCGCTGACCCGGTCCTCGCACCATGCCGGCGACGACTTCGCCCGGCTGAAGGAAGCGCGCGACGCGCAGCTCGCCCGTCAGGGGCTCCGCTTCGAAGCAGCCGAGTGATGCCGACCCATTCCGAACGCCGCTACCTGCCCTACACCCCCAACCAGCTCTACGAGATCGTCGCGGCGGTGGACCGCTACCCGGAGTTCCTGCCCTGGTGCTCCGCGGCGCGGATCACCGAGCGGCAGGACGATATGTTCCTCGCGGACCTGGTGATCAGCTTCAAGGTCTGGCGGGAGAAGTTCACTTCGAAGGTCACGCTCGACCGGATGGAGCGGACCATCCACGTCGAGTACGTGAACGGCCCGTTCAAGTACATGAACAACCACTGGAAGTTCCTGGACGGTCCCGAGGGAGGCTGCATCCTCGACTTCCATGTGGAGTTCGAGTTCAAGTCCCGGGTGCTGCAGCAGCTCATCGGCCTGCTGTTCGACGAGGCGGTGCGCCGGATGGTCGCCGCCTTCGAGGGCCGGGCCCGCAAGCTGCACGGTGACCGTGGGCCGTCGCGCCCGATCACCGATGCCAGCGAGATCGGGCTTCTGCCCCGCGGGTGAGGTGCAGGGGCGGCCGCGGCAGGAGCCGCAGCCGGCCCGGGCCCCGGGTCAGCCGAACCAGGAAGCGTCCACGCCGGTCACACCGGTGAGCGTCACGGTGTGGTTCAGGCCGAGGTTGAGCACGGTGTTGCCATCCAGCCCGGTGGCATTCGCCAGCGCGTTCTCCACCGTGTTGCCGTAGCCGCGCAGCTCGATCTTGTCAGTGCCGGCCTGGAAGTCGGTGATCGTGTCCTGGTCGTCGGCAGCCCGCAGGATGATGAAGGTGTCCGCACCGGCACCGCCGGTCATGATGTCGTTGCCGAACTGGCCGTTGATGATGTCGTCGCCAGTGCCGCCGTCGATGACGTCGTCGCCGGCCCCGCCGGTGATGAAATCGTTGCCGCTGCCGCCGTCGATGACGTCGTTGCCGGCCCCACCGTCGACCAGGTCGTCCTTGCCGCCGGCATAGATCGTGTCGTCGCCCAGCCCGCCGAAGATCCGGTCCGCGCCGTCCGGCCGGTTCGGGTCGTTGTCGCCATAGATGACGTCGTTGCCTGCGGCACCATAGAGGATGTCGTCGTCCGAGCCGCCATAGATCGTGTCGTCGCCGGCACCGCCGGTGATCACGTCCTTGCCGGTGAAGCCACCCCAGAGCTCGTCATTGCCGGTGCCGCCGTCAATATAGTCGTCGCCCCACTCGCCATAGATCAGGTCGTCGCCGTCGCCGCCATAGAGGCGGTCAGCACCGCCTTCGGTTGGGGCCACGTCCCACTCGACCGTCTCCCGGTCACCGCGGATGACGTCGTCACCCTCGCCGCCATAGATGATGTCATCGCCCTTGCCGCCGAGGATCCGGTCGTTGCCGGCGCCGCCGGAGAGGATGTCGTTGCCGTCCGCGCCGAACAGGCGATCGGCGCCATCGCCGCCGAACAGCGTATCGTCGCCAGTGAAGCCGTACAGCGTGTCGTTGCCCGCCTCCCCGTAGAGGATGTCGTTGCCACTGGCGCCGTGCAAGGTATCGCTGCCCGCGCCGCCATACAGTCGATCATCGCCGTCGCGGCCGTTCAGGATGTCGTTGCCTTCGTCGCCGAACAGCAGGTCATCGCCGTCATGGCCGTTAATGCTGTCGTCGCCCGCGAGGCCATGGATGATGTCCGGCTGACTGGTGCCGTTCAAGACGTCGTTGCCTGGCGTTCCGTTGATGACTGCCATCGCAGCATTCCTTGACTGAAAAGGAAGGGAGTATGTCGTCGGCCCGGCCGCGACGGGCATCGCGAGCTGACCGGTGCGAGCCGAAGGGTCAGCCGAACCAGGAGGCATCAATCCCGGTCACGCCGGTGAGCGTCACGGTGTGGTTCAGCCCGAGATGGAGCATGGTGCTGCCGTCGACCACGGTGGCGCCGGCCAGGGCGTTCTCCACCGTGTTCCCGCCGCCGCGCAACTCGATCCTGTCGGTGCCCACCTCGAAGTCGGTGATCGTGTCCTGGTCGCCGGCGCTGCGCAGGATGATGAAGGTGTCGGCGCCGGCACCGCCGGTCATAGTGTCGTTGCCGAACTGGCCATTGATGATGTCGTCCCCGTCGCCGCCGTCGATGACATCGTCGCCGTCGCCGCCGGTGATGAAGTCGTCGCCGGCCCCGCCGTCGATCACGTCCTTGCCGGCCTTGCCGTCCAGGATGTCATTGCCGGCCCCACCGTCCAGCACGTCGTCGCCCAGACCGCCGAACAGCCCGTCATCGCCGTCCTCGCCGAACAGCTTGTCGTCGCCGAGCGCGCCGAACAGCGTGTCGTTGCCGTCGCCGCCATGGACGATGTCGTCGCCCGCCCCGCCGGTGATCCGGTCGTTGCCGCTGTCGGTCATGCCGAGCGCGTCGCCACCATAGATCAGGTCGTTGCCCGCGCCGCCGTCGACGACGTCGTCGCCATACTCGGCGAAGATCTGGTCGTCGCCGTCGCCGCCATAGATCAGGTCCGCGCCGCCGGTGTTGAAGATCACGTCCGGCCGGTGCCGGTCGCCATGGATGAAGTCGTTGCCGGCACCGGCCGAGATAGTGTCCTCGCCGAGCCCGCCATAGAGGCGGTCGTCGCCATTGCCGCCGATCAGGATGTCGTTGCCGTTCTCGCCGAACATCCGGTCGAGACCGTCGCCGCCACGCAGGATGTCGTCACCGCTGCCGCCATAGAGCACGTCGTTGCCGGCCTGGCCTTCCAGGACATCGGCATAGGAGCCGCTGCCGCCATAGAGCGTATCGTTGCCCACGCCGCCGAACAGGACATCGGCGCCTTCGCGGCCATCAAGGATATCATCGCCATCTTCGCCGAACAGAAAGTCGTCGCCGAGCTGGCCATAGATGACGTCGTTACCACCCCGGCCATGAATCTCGTCATTCTCCGGGGTGCCGAGGATCTCGTCGTTGCCGGGGGTGCCGTTGATCAAAGCCACGAGGCGCTCCTTGTCGTTTTATGTATCTACAAGTGCTTCAGCTCCACTGTTTCCTGAACGAGATCGGTGGAGCACTTCATGGATTACCAATCGTCCATGAACCTGTCGACCTTGGCAGGAAGGATAGGCCAGAGAATTGTCAGCCCTGACGCATTCGTGACCTGCTGTCCGAGGCGGCCGAGGCCGGTCTCGTAGGGCAAGACGAGGCCGCAAGACGACCCGGCCGCGCCACGGCAGCCCTGAAAACGAAGCGGCCCCGGCTGCAACGGGTGCAGCCGGGGCCAATTCTCACAAAACCGAAGTGTCGAGCCGGGCTCAGCCGAACCAGTCGGCGGTCACCGGGGTGGTGATGCCGGTGAGGGTGAGGGTGTGGTTAAGGCCAAGATTGATCACGGTGTTGCCCTCGACGACGCTGGCATTGGCGATCGCGTTCTCGACGGTGTTACCGTTGCCGCGCAGCGAGATCGTGTCGGTGCCGACCTCGAAGTCGGTGATGGTGTCCTGGTCGTCCTGGACCCGCAGCATGATAAAGGCGTCGGCGCCGGCTCCGCCGGTCAGCGTGTCGTTGCCGGCTTGGCCGTTGAGCTGGTCAGCACCGGCCCCGCCGTCCAGGATGTCCAGGCCGATCCCGCCGGTCATCCGGTCGTCGCCGTCGCCACCGATCAGCGTGTCGTTGCCGTCCTTGCCGTCCAGCTCGTCGTTGCCGGCCCCACCATCGACCGTGTCGTTGCCCAGGCCGCCGAACAGGCCGTCATTGCCGGCCTCGCCGAACAGCTGGTCGTCGCCGACCGCGCCGAAGAACCGGTCGTCGCCATCGCCGGCGCGGATGATGTCGTTGCCCGCACCGCCGGTCCCGATGTCGTTGCCGGTGTTGACCGAGTTGGTCGGGCTGCCGCCCCAGATGAGGTCGTCGCCGGCGCCGCCGTCGAGGCTGTCGTCGCCGAACTCGCCAGAGATCTGGTCGTTGCCGTTGCCGGTGAAGATCCGGTCGGCCGCGCCCACCGTGGCCTCGACGTTCACGTTTGACCGGTCGCCCCAGGCCAGGTCATCGCCGTCGCCGCCAGCGATAGTGTCGGACCCGTTGCCGCCATAGGCGCGGTCATTGCCGTTGCCGCCGATCAGGACGTCGTTGCCGTCGTGCCCGTAGAGCCGGTCGAGCCCGTCATTGCCGCGAATGATGTCATTGCCATTATTGCCGAACAGGTCGTCGTTGCCAGCCTGACCGTCGAGGGTGTCGTTGCCGCCGGCACCGAACGCGATGTCATCGCCGATGCCACCGAAGACGACATCGTCGCCGACATCGCCGTTCAGCCGGTCGTTGCCGTCCTCGCCGAACAGGAAGTCGTTGCCGCCCTGTCCGGAGAGCGCGTCGTTGCCGGCACGTCCGTGCATTTCGTCAGAATCAGGCGTGCCGACCAGATTGTCGTCCGCGGGAGTACCGTTGATGAGAGCCATGTGACGTTTCCTCGTGAAGACGCGTGCGCGTCGGATGCCGTTCGAATCGATTCACAAAGAGCAAACAATGTCGCGGCCGGTGCGGCCGTCACCAGCTAGCATGGGAACCGCACTTGGCCGACCGCAGCCGGCCGGCCGTCGCTGCGGCGGAACATGAAACTCTTGCGGGCGCAAGGGCGTCAGTTCCGGCCGTGGCGGATGGCGGTGCAGGAGGCCAGCCACACGAAGTTCCATGCCTCAACCGAACCAGGACGCGTCCACGCCGGTGATCCCGGTCAGTGTCACAGTATGGTTCAGCCCGAGATTCAGGACCGTGTCACTCCCGACCGTCTGCGCGCCGGCGATGGCGTTCTCGACGCTGTTGCCCGCTCCGCGCAGCGAGATGGTGTCGGTGTCCGCCTCGAAGTCGGTGATGATGTCCTGATCGCCCTGGGTGCGCAGGATTACGAAGTTGTCGGCGCCGGCACCACCGGTCAGCGTGTCGTTGCCGGACTGGCCATTGATCTCGTCGCTGCCGCTGCCACCGTCCAGGATGTCGCCGTCATCCCCGCCGGTGATGCTGTCGTCGCCCGCGTCGCCGAACAGCCGGTCGACCCCGGCCTTGCCGTCCAGCACGTCGTTCTGGCCGCCGCCATGGACCTCGTCGTCCCCCATGCCGCCGAACAGGCGGTCCGCGCCGTCCGGCCGGTCCGGGTCGTTGTCGCCGTAGATTAGATCATTGCCGAGGGCACCAAACAGCGTGTCGTCGTCCGACCCGCCGGTGATGTGATCGTCGCCGGCACCGCCGGTCACGACGTCCTGGCCGGTGAAGCCACCCCACAGCTCGTCGTTGCCCGTGCCGCCGTCGATCCGGTCGCTGCCCCATTCGCCGAAGATGATGTCGTCGCCCGCACCGCCCGTCAGGCGGTCGTCCCCGCCGCTCGACGGAATGACGTCGAACTCCGCGCTGACGCGATCGCCGCGGATCTCGTCATTGCCTTCGCCACCGGCCGCGATGTCGTTGCCGGCCCCGCCGAGAAACCGGTCCTCGCCGGCGCCGCCGATCAGGATGTCGTTGCCATCCTGCCCGAACAGGCGGTCGTCGCCGTCGCCGCCGCGCAGGATGTCGCCGCTTGCGTAGCTGTAGAGAACGTCGTTGCCTTCCTGGCCATCAAGAAGGTTAAGGCCTCCATTGCCGAACAGCGTGTCCCGGCCCGGGCCGCCAAGGATGGTGTCGTTGCCCGTGCTGCCGCTGATGAAGTCGTCACCTTCCTCGCCAAACAGAAGATCGTCACCCCCGCCGCCGGCGATGCCGTCGTCGCCGGCCAAGCCATGGATCTCGTCCGCTTGGTTGGTGCCGGCAAGGTTGTCATTGCCCGACGTGCCATTGATGAGCGCCATGGACTGCAACCCGCTTTCGTCTGTGAGGCGATTGTTTTCACACAACCGGGTTTGCACAAGCGGCTTGTGTTCTACCCGGTGGTGTTCAGGTGCAAGCTAGCGAAGACTGCGCCCGGATTCGACCCCGAGATGGGGCTATGGCCGGCTGATGTTGCCGCAGCGGATCGGTGTGGCGCAGTCGCCGCAACGACCCGGCAGGCCGGCGGCAGCCGGGAGGTCGTCCCCCGGCTGCCGCAGGTGCAGCCATATGCGCTGCCAGCGCGTGGCTGGCCGTGAAATGACCAGGGACAGCGAGGCTGCGTCACCCGAACCAGCTGGTGTTGATGCCGGTGACGCCGGTCAGGGTCACGGTATGGTCCAGGCCCAGATGGAGGATGGTGTTGACGCCGGACACCTGCGCGCTGGCGATCGCTGCCTCCGGCGTATTGCCCGCGCCGCGCAGGTCGAGCTTGTCGACGCCAACCTGGAAGTCGGTGATCCGGTCGGTGTCGCCGGCGCTGCGCAGCAGGATGAAGGTATCCGTGCCACTGCCGCCGGTCAGGACGTCGTCGCCGAACTGCCCGTTCAGCTGGTCGTCTCCCTCGCCGCCGGTCAGGATGTCGTTGCCGTTCCCGCCGACCAGATGGTCGTTGCCCTCGCCGCCGTCGACCAGGTCGTCGCCGGAGCCGCCCTCCAGCCAGTCGTTGCCCTCCCAGCCGGCGATGGTGTCGTCGCCGATACCGCCCATGATCCGGTCGTCGCCGTCACGAGTCCACTTGTCGCTGTCGCCGCTGATCGTGTCATTGCCGGCCGCCCCGTAGATGATGTCGGCCCCGTTGCCGCCATGGATCTCGTCGTCGCCGGCCCCGCCGGTGATGATATCGTTGCCCTCGTTGCCGCCCCAGAGGATGTCGTTGCCGGCTCCGCCGTCGATATAGTCGTCGCCCCACTCGCCATAGACCTGGTCGTTGCCGTCGCCGGCATAGACGCGGTCGCCGGCCCCCTCGGTCGGGACGACGCCAACCTCTTCGCGGTCGGTGAAGATCACGTCGTTGCCGGCCCCACCCCACAGCGTGTCCGAGCCGCCGCCGCCATAGATGCGGTCGTCGCCGTCCTCGCCGATGACCACGTCATTGCCGAGCCGCGCGAAGATCCGGTCCAGCCCGGCGAAGCCGCGGATCACGTCGTCGCCGGAGCCGCCGTACAGGTTGTCGTTGCCTGGGGTGCCGTTGATGATGGCCATGGGGCGCTGCCTCGTCTGGTTCTTGTGCCCGCCAATGCGGGCGGCCGACTGGTTTCAACATGACGGCAGGCCCCAGGAGGGGCCTGCCGGTTGGGTTCGTATCAAGGCAGGCCGGGGAGGGACCTGCCGGGACGAGCTGGTCGTGGTGGTCCGGTTCAGCCGAACCAGGAAGCGTCCACACCGGTCACGCCGTTCACGGTGACGGTGTGGTTGAGGCCCAGGTTGAGCACGGTGTTGCCCGCCACCACCGTGGCATTGGCAATCGCGTTCTCGACCGTGTTGCCCGCACCGCGCAGCGAGATCGTGTCGGTGCCTACCTCGAAGTCGGTGATGACGTCCTTGTCGCCCTGGGTGCGCAGCATGACGAACAGGTCCTCGCCAGCCCCGCCGGTCAGCGTGTCATTGCCGGCCTGGCCGTTGATCTCGTCATTGCCGGCCCCGCCGTCCAGGATGTCGGTGCCGACCCCGCCGGTCAGCTTGTCGACGCCGTCGCCACCGCTTAGCGTGTCGTTGCCGTCCTTGCCGTCGAGGATGTCGTTGCCGGCACCGCCATTGACCTGGTCGTTGCCGAGGCCGCCGAACAGCTGGTCGTCGCCGGCATCGCCGTTCAGGATGTCGTCGCCCAGCGCACCGAAGAACCGGTCGTTGCCGTCGCCGGCATGGATCGTGTCGTTGCCGGCACCACCCGTGCCGATGTCGTTGCCGGTATTGACCGTGATCTCGACGCTGCCGCCCCAGATGATGTCGTCGCCAGCACCGCCGTCCAGGCTGTCGTCGCCGAACTCGCCGAAGATCTGGTCGTTGCCGTTGCCGGTGAAGATCCGATCGGCCGCCCCCACGGTTGGCGTCACGTTCGGCTGCACCCGGTCGCCATGGGCGAAGTCGTTGCCGTCGCCACCGGCGATCGTGTCGGCGCCGTTGCCGCCGTAGAAGCGGTCATCGCCGTTGCCGCCGATCAGGACGTCGTTGCCGTCATTGCCCTGCAGCCGGTCGAGCCCGTCATTGCCGCGCAGGATGTCGTCGCCCGCGTCGCCGAACAGGTTGTCGTTGCCGGCCTGGCCATCCAGCGTGTCCGCGCCGGCCCCGCCGCGCATCACGTCGTTGCCGATCCCGCCGAAGATGACGTCGTCGCCGGCTTCGCCGAATAGCTGGTCGTTGCCGTCCTCGCCGAACAGGAAGTCGTTGCCGCCCTGGCCTGCGATGGTGTCGTTGCCGCCCAGGCCGTGCATCTCGTCAGAATCGGGAGTGCCGACCAGGTT
This sequence comes from Geminicoccus flavidas, assembly GCF_009806515.1. GTDB lineage: Bacteria > Pseudomonadota > Alphaproteobacteria > Geminicoccales > Geminicoccaceae > Geminicoccus > Geminicoccus flavidus. Next base: position 12,496 of record NZ_WUJP01000003.1, read on the forward strand.
GTCGTCGCCAGGAGTACCGTTGATCAAAGCCATGAACCGATCCTTCTCGGCGGGTAGCCGGTGATCCTGCCGGGCGGCCGATCCCGCGACCCAGTCCCTTGCCGCGCGACCTCGGACCCACCCCGGCAGGTGACCCCCGACCGGTGGCGAGCGTTAACTGGTTAATCGTCTACAGTCCTAGTGCGGATCGTACAGCTGGCGAAGAAGTGAATTTGCTGCACCCTGGTGCGTCGCGCGGCCGCAACGCGGTTTCCGGCCGACCGGCCGGGCCCCGACCAGCCGGTTGCCCTGGCAGGGATACAGCGGATGGCGACGATGCCGAACCCGCGAAGGGTTCCGACGGCCGAGTCACCGCTAGAGCCGGCCGGACATTTGCCGACGTCCTGGATCGGCCGGCTGCGATACTTGCCGGCCGGCCGGGCCGGGTCTAGCGTCCGGCTGCAATGCAGTAGCCGGAGGCAAGATGGCGGTCCCCTCGGTCGTGCGCGCGGTCCTCCTGGCCCTGGTGGTGGCCGGCTGCGCCACCGGCCCGACCATCCGCTCGGACTATGACACGAGTGCCGACTTCGCCGCCTATCGCAGCTTCGGCTTCGCGGAGAAGCTCGGGACGGATGTCGCCGGCTATGCCAGCCTGCTGACCCAGCGGCTGAAGGAAGCGGTATCCCGGGAGATGGCCGCACGCGGCTACGAGTACACGGAGGAGAAGCCGGATCTCCTGGTCAATTTCCAGGCCCGGCTGGAGGACAAGGTGCGGGTCTATCGTGCCCCCGCCGCCTGGGGACGCTGGCCTCATGACTATTACGGCTACCGCGGCGGGTTCTACGACCCCTGGATCGGCTATGCCGGCGGCACCGAGGTGGTGAACTACACCGAAGGCACCCTCAACATCGACCTGATCGACCGGGAGCGTCGGCAGATGGTGTGGGAAGGGGTGGCGGTGGGCGAGGTGGACACGAACGAGGGCACGCCCAGTCAGGCCAAGATCGACCAGGCGGTGCAGAGCATCTTCGCCAGGTACCCGTTCCGGGCCGGCAGTGCCGCGGCGGTGGTGCCGGCCTCCTGAGGAGGCCGGACCGTCCGCCCGGAAGCGGCCGGAATGCGGTGATCAGACGTCCAGGTTGACCACGCGCAGCGCGTTGCTCTGGATGAAGTCGCGGCGCGGGTCGACCACGTCACCCATCAGCGTAGTGAAGATCTCGTCCGCCTCGTCGGCATGGTCGACCTTCACCTGCACCATCGAGCGCTTGGCCGGGTCAAGCGTGGTTTCCCAGAGCTGCTCCGGGTTCATCTCGCCCAGCCCCTTGTAACGCTGGATCTGCATGCCCTTGCGGCCGAGCGTGGCCACCCGCTCCATGAGCTGCAGCGGGCCGCTGATCGGCATGGTGGTCTCGCCCTGGACCAGGGCGGGCTGCCCACCCCACAGGCCGACCAGCTCCTCCACCATCGCCGCGACCTTGCGCGCTTCCAGCGAGCGCAGGCCCACCGGCTCGATGCGCCAGCGCTCGCGGCGCTCGCCGCGGGTGCGGTGCATGATCAGCACATCGTCCACGTCCTGGGTCGCCTGCCAGTGGCCGCTGCCGGCCTGCACCAGATGACGGGCCAGTGCCTGGCCCTGCTCCAGCCCCGGATCGGCCTCGGCGCCGACCAGCCGGGTCACGGCGAGGGCCTCGATCAGCTCGGGCGGCAGCCGCCGGGCCAGCCCCCGGATCGCCTGGGCGGCCTGGCGGGACAGCTCGAAGGCCCGGTCGGCGGCCTCCGCATCGAGCGGCGCACCGTCGCGGCCGGTCAGCACCACCTCGCCGCGCACAGTGGCCAGCAGGTAATCGTCCAGCGCCGCGTCGTCCTTGAGGTAGAGCTCCTCCCGGCCGCGCTTGATCCGGTAGAGCGGCGGCTGGGCGATGTAGAGGTGCCCGGCCTCGATCAGCTCCGGCAGGTGGCGGTAGAAGAAGGTCAGCAGCAGCGTGCGGATATGCGAGCCGTCCACGTCCGCGTCCGTCATGATGATGATGCGGTGGTAGCGCAGCTTGGCGATGTCGAAATCGTCGCGGATGCCGGTGCCGAGTGCGGTGATCAGCGTGCCGATCTCCTGACTGCCCAGGATCTTGTCCACCCGTGCCCGCTCGACGTTCAGGATCTTGCCGCGTAGGGGCAGGATCGCCTGGAACTGCCGGTCGCGGCCCTGCTTGGCCGAGCCGCCCGCACTGTCGCCTTCGACCAGGAACAGTTCGGACTTGGCCGGATCGCGCTCCTGGCAGTCGGCGAGCTTGCCCGGCAGGTTGGCGATGTCCAACGCCCCTTTGCGCCGGGTCAGCTCGCGGGCCCGGCGTGCGGCCTCGCGCGCGGTCGCGGCCTCGACCACCTTGCCCATGATCTGCTTGGCCTCGGCCGGATGTTCCTCCAGCCAGCGGGACAGCGCGTCGCCCACCAGGTTCTGCACGATCGGCGTGACCTCGGACGAGATTAGCTTGTCCTTGGTCTGCGACGAGAATTTCGGGTCCGGCACCTTCACCGACAGGACCGCGGTCAGGCCTTCGCGCATGTCGTCGCCGGACAGGTTGACCTTCTCCCGCTTCAGCGTGCCGCTGTCCTCGGCGTACTTGTTCAGCACGCGGGTCAGCGCCTGGCGGAAGCCCTGCAGGTGAGTGCCGCCGTCACGCTGCGGGATGTTGTTGGTGAAGCACAGGCAGACCTCGTGGTAGCCGTCGTTCCACTGCATGGCGACCTCGACGGCGATGCCGTCGCGCTCGCCGCCCACCGTGATCGGCGGCTGGAAGACCGGAGTGCGCGAACGGTCGAGCCAGGTGGCAAACGCGGCGAGCCCGCCCTCGTAGAACAGCAGTTCCTCGCGCGGCTCCTCGCCGCGCAGGTCGCGCAGGAGGATCTGCACGCCCGAGTTCAGGAAGGCCAGCTCGCGCAGCCGGTGCGCCAGCTGGTCGAACGAGAATTCCACCCCGGTGAAGACGGAAGGCGAGGGATAGAAGGTGACCTTGGTGCCGCGC
>NZ_WUJP01000030.1 GCF_009806515.1 Geminicoccus flavidas
CGTGCGGCACGGTGCAGGCCAGGCGCTCCAGCCGCGCCTCGACCGATGCGATCAGGCAGCCGTCGCCCTCGGCCATCGCCTGGAACTGGTTGGGCGGGATGCCCAGCCCGAAGAACACTTCCGGCCGGCGCAGGAGGAAGCGCAGGAGCGGCGAGCGCAGGACCGGCCGCAGTTCCTGGTCGAACCAGCGGCGCTGGGCCGTCAGGTCCGGGCAGTCCAGCAACCCCTTGGGATCCAGCCCGTGCAGGCGTGCGGCGAGGTGTGTGAGGCCGATGAACCGGCCGAGTAGGCCGGAGCGCCAGAACCCAGTGGCGAAGCGATCGATACGCCGGCGGCCAAAGAGTGAGGGCCGCTCCCAGAACGCGCGCGCCGGTGCCGGGAGAAGCGGGGCAAGCTGGCGGCGATAGGTCTCGAGGTTACCGCTGCCGGCGGCCTCGCCGAAGAACCGCTGGAGCGCATCGTCGTCCAGCGCGCGGAGGCCCGCCCGCTTGAGCTCTAGCAGGGCCAGATGGCCTTCCAGCAGATCCACCGCGATCACCCGCGCCGGATCCGCGGTCAGGTAGGCCAGGAGATTGCACCCGGCCGAGGCGATCGCCGCCACCGTCATGCCTGGGCGGAGCTCCATCGCCGCCAAGTCGACCGCCGGATCCTCCCAGATCAGCGTGTAGACCAGATCGTCGAAGGCCAGGGTGAACAGCCGCTCCGACAGGGTGCGGCCCGCACCCTGTCCATCGTGCCGGGCTGCGTTGCGGACCAGGGTCCTGCTCATGCTCACTCCGTTCCCGTCAGGCGACGTGGTGCAGCCGGACATCGCCGTCGAGCGATACCGTGCCGAAGGTGAGGCAGGCGCCGGTCCACGCACCCGTGTTGACATAGGTCCGCCGGCGTTTGGCACCGGTCCCGTCCGGCCGGGTCTCCTGGAACGGCTGGTGGGTATGGCCGCAGAAGATCACATCGGCGTCGTGCAGATGGGCATGGGCCAGCGCCGCCTCGGCCATGCGCCGGCCGAGCCCGCTCAGGCGGACATGGAGCTGGTCCAGGGCGTGCGGCCAGTGCCCGTGGCGCGACAGGCGGTGGCAGCAGGCGAACAGTGCGGAGACCGCCGCCGCGGCACGCAGGTGGCGGCTGACGAACCGGTCGAACCGGTCGCCATGCATGGCGAGGAAGCGGCGCCCGGCCAAGTCCCAGGCGACCTGCTCGGCGACCGGTACGCCCAGAAGGCGGGCCACCAGATCCTTGCACGCCCGGTCATGGTTGCCGGCCACGGGCAGGACCAGAGGCCCGCCCGGGCGCTCCCGGAGGTCGCGGATCGCCTCGACCAGTGCCCAGTCGTCCCGGGACAGGCGGCGGACACAGGCGGCGTGCAAGATGTCACCCAGGAGGATCAGCCGAGAAAAGCGCAGTCCGTCCAGAAGGCGCAGCAATTCGGCCGAGCGGCTGTTCGGCAGCCCCAAATGCAGGTCGGACACGAGCAGGCTGTCGAGCTCCGGCCCGGGCGGAGCGGCAAGCGCGAAGCTGGTGCTGGGCAAGGCCACCGCCCTCCAGGCAATGAGTGCCTGAAGGGGATGTACAATCGGGTGATGACGATCCGGCGATCGCCGGAAGGCGGTTTCAGGACCGGACGATCTGGGTGCCGAAGCCGCCTTCGGTGAACAGTTCCAGGATGATCGCGTGCGCGACCCGGCCGTCCAGGATCACCGCGGCATCCACGCCCTGCGCCACCGCCTGAAGGCAGGTCTCGACCTTGGGGATCATGCCGCCGGCGATCACGCCGTCCTGGACGAGCTGCCGGGCATGGTCGGCGGTCAGGCTCGGGATCAACTCCTTCTGCCCGTCCAGGACGCCGCGCACGTCGGTCAGCATCAGCAGCTTGCGCGCGGCGAGCGCACCCGCCACCGCGCCCGCGGCGGTGTCGGCGTTGATGTTGTAGGTCTCGCCCTCGGCGCCCACGCCGATCGGCGCGATCACCGGGATGATGTCGGTGCCCATGAACACGTCGAGCACCGTCCGGTCGACGAAGCTGGGCTCGCCGACGAAGCCCAGGTCCAGCACCTGCTCAATCCGGCTCTCCGGATCGCGCCGGGTGCGAGTCAGCTTGGCGGCCTGGATCAGCCGGCCGTCCTTGCCGGACAGGCCCACGGCTCGCCCGCCGGCCGCCTGGATCGCGTTCACGATCTCCTTGTTGATCTTGCCGGCCAGGACCATCTCGACGACCTCGACCGTGGCGGCGTCGGTCACCCGAAGCCCGTCCACGAACTCGGAGCGGATCGCCAGCCGGTCGAGCATTGCCTTGATCTGCGGGCCGCCGCCATGGACCACGACCGGGTTGATGCCCACCTGCTTGAGCAGCACCACGTCGCGGGCGAAGTCGCGCGCCGCCGCCGTGTCACCCATGGCATGGCCGCCATATTTGATGACCATGACCGCATCCTGATAGCGCCGCATGTAGGGCAGCGCCTCGATCAGGGTGGCGGCGAGCTGGTGGATGTCGGTGGTCATCGGCTCAACGTCTCCGGGTGCCGCGGCTCGGCAGGCGGGCGGGCGAGGGCGGCCAGTTCGGCGCGCAGCTCGGGGATGCCGGTGCCGTCCTGAGAACTGGTCAGGATCGGCACGGGCAGGGCGCCGATGCGCCGCGCCAGGGCATCGGCGACCTCGGCAAGCCGGTCGGTGACCATGGCACCGCGGATCTGGTCGGCCTTGGTGAGCACCACCTGGTAGGGGACCGCCGCCTTGGCGAGAGTCTCCATGGTGGCCGTATCCACGTCCTTCAGGCCATGGCGGCTGTCGACCAGGACGCAGACCCTGGCCAGTGGCGCCCGCCCCGCGAGGAACCGCGTCACCAGCCGCTTCCATGCGTCCACCGTGCGCTTGGGCGCTGCGGCATAGCCGTAGCCCGGCAGGTCCACCAGCACGAGCCGCCCAGCCAGGTCGAAGAAGTTCAGCTCCTGGGTGCGGCCGGGCGTGTTGGAGGCCCGGGCGATGTCCTTGCGGTTGACCAGCGCATTGATCAGGCTGGACTTGCCGACATTGGAGCGGCCGGCGAACGCCACCTCGGGCAGGTCGGCGGGCGGCAGCTGGGCGAGGTCGGCCACCCCGCGCATGAAGGTGACCGGTTGGGCGAACAGCAGGCGGCCCGCCTCCAGGCGGGCCGCTGCTTCCTCGTCCATGCTGCTGCCGCCGCTCATGTCTTGGCGGGCGCCGGGCTCGGCTTGCCGTGGCGCTTCATGATGTACCACTGCTGCAGCACCGAGAGCGTGTTGTTCCACGCCCAGTAGATCACCAGGCCCGCCGGGAAGGTGGCGAACATGAAGATGAAGATCAGCGGCAGGTACTGCATCAGCTTGGCCTGCAGCGGGTCGGGCGGCTGCGGGTTCAGCTTCTGCTGCACGAACATCGTCGCACCCATGATAAGCGGCCAGATGCCGATCATCAGGAAGGCGGGCGGATCCCACGGGATCAGGCCGAACAGATTGAAGATCGTGGTCGGGTCAGGCGCCGACAGGTCCCGGATCCAGCCGAAGAACGGCGCGTGGCGCATCTCGATCGAGACGAACAGCACCTTATAGAGCGCGAAGAACACCGGGATCTGCACCAGGATTGGCAGGCAGCCCGACACCGGGTTGACCTTCTCGCGCTTGTAGAGCGCCATCAGCTCCATCTGCATCTTCTGCCGGTCGTCGGAAAAGCGCTCGCGCAGCTTCTCCATCTCCGGCTGGAGCGCCTTCATGGCGCTCATCGACTTGTACGACTTGTTGGCCAGCGGGAAGAGGACGATCTTGACCAGCAGGGTCAGGCCCAGGATCGCGATGCCGTAATTGCCGGTCGCGTGGAAGAGCCAGTTCAGGATGTGGAAGAACGGCTTGGTCAGGAAGTAGAACCAGCCAAAGTCCACAGCGCGGTCGAACAGCGGGATGTTCAGCTCCTCGCTGTAGCGATCCAGGAGATTGACCTCCTTGGCGCCGACGAACAGGTGCTCGGTCATCTCGAAGGTCTGGCCGGGCTGGATCGTGACCGGCTCACCCAGATAGTCGGCCTGGTACTTGTCGAGCCCGTTGTCCTGTACGTGGCGGAACGTCGCCTTCACCGGCTTGTCCTGGGCCGGGACCAACGAGGTCAGCCAGTACTTGTCGGTGAAGCCCAGCCAGCCGCCCGTGGTGTCGTACTGGTGCGGCTCCTCGACGAGATCCGAGTAGTTCGGCTCCTCCAGGCGCTCCTGGAAGACCCCGATCGGCCCCTCGTGGAGGATGTAGTAGCCGAGCGTCGGCGGCGTGCCCCAGCGGCCGATCAGGCCATAGGGATGCAGCGTCACCGGCTGGTCGGTGTCGTTGCGCACTGACCGGCCGATCTTGAACATGAAGTCGTTGTCGAGGGCCAGCATCTTGCCGAAGGTCAGACCCTGGCCGTTGTCCCAGGTCATGGTGACCGGCTTGCCGGCACCCACCGCCTCGCCATCGGCCCGCCACATCGTCTCGGCACCGGGAACGGCGACCGGATTGGCCTGGTCGGCCACCCAGCCGAACTCGGCGAAATAGGCGCCGGGCCCCCGCACCGGATCCAGCAGGCGGATCTCGGGCGAGGTCGGCTCCACCGTTTCCCGGTAGTCGGCGAGCTGGATGTCGTCGATCCGGCCGCCCCTCAGCGACAGGCTGCCGTCGATCCGGCCATTGTCGATCTGGACCCGCGGCGCGTCCTCGGCGACGGCGCGGGCCGTGGGTGCGGCGCCGGGTGCTGCCTGGCTGGCCGGCTGGTTCCTCGCCAGTTCCTCGACGCTCTGTGCTGCCTGCTGTTGCTCCTGCGCCTGGCGCAGGCGCGGCAGCTCGTAGAAATACTGGAAGCCCAGGATGATCGCGACCGAGAAGACGATGGCCACGATGAGGTTACGCTGGTCGCCCATATGAGCTCGATCTCCAGGCGATCAGACTTTCTGCCCGGCCGAACAGGCCGGGCGCTGCCGCCGAGGCGGGACGGGGTCGAAGCCGAAGCCACCCCAGGGATGGCACCGGCACAGGCGCACGACGCCCAGGCGCAGGCCGCGCAACGGCCCATGGGTGTCGATCGCCTGCTGCATGTAGCGCGAGCAACTGGGCTCGAAGCGGCAGGCAGGTCCCAGTAGGGGCGAAACCAGCAGCCGCCAAGTGCCGAACAGCGAAGCCGTGACGATCCGCGCCGCCCTCATTGCCGGACGTTCCCGGCAGTGCCGGCCCGGATCCTGGCCAGGGCCTGCGTCAGGTCCTCGCGCAGCACGGTGTACGGCAGCGTCGCGGTCTGCGGCCGGGCGATCAGGACCAGGTCGAGCCCGGCCGGGGCCATCGTGGGGACCAGCTCCCGCACCACGGCGCGCAGGCGCCGCTTGGCGCGGTTGCGGGCCACCGCACCACCGACCTTGCGGCTAGCGGTGAAGCCGATGCCGGTGCGCTCGTCGGGCACGATCCGCGCAGCATACTGCACGACCATGCCGCTGCCGTGCCATCGCCGGCCCTTGGCGACCCGCAGGAAATCGGGCCGCTTCTTTAGGATCTCGGTCGCTGCCACGCCGCCTCCGGGCTCAGGCCGACAGGCGCTTCCTACCGCGGGCGCGACGCCGCGCGATCACCTTGCGGCCGCCGACCGTCTCCATGCGGGCGCGGAAGCCATGGCGGCGCTTCCGCACGATCTTGCTGGGCTGATAAGTCCGCTTCACGAGCGTTACTCGACATTTGAGAGGGGGGACAGGCGCCGCATCGAATTCGACGCAACCAGCGTCGTCGGCAGCCGCCGGCGACGTCGGGGCTGCTGATAGGGGCGTTGGCGCGCATTTGTCAAATGTGCGTGTCACCTTTAGACGTCGCCAGGGATGTGTTTCGGCCGGCCGACCTTGCGTCCGTACATGGCCGGCCTATCCTGTCGGGCTGGCCGGTCCGGGGCGGGTGCGCCGCCGTAGCGGACGCGATCGGAAGAAGCAGATTGTACGACGCGGCAAAGCAGTTGCAGCCGGCCAGGCGCAGCCTGAAGACCAAGATCATCGTCCTGGTGGTCGCGATCCTGGTCTGCGTGGAGCTGGCCGTCCTCACCTGGTCGGTGGCGACCTACCGCTACGAGCGGCTGGAACGCCAGATGACCCAGGACATGCTGGTGGCCGACGCGATCGCAATCATGCGCCCGTTCGCCCCCGACGGCACCAACACCTCCACGCCAGACGAGATCCTGAACCTGATGCGCAGCCTGCGCAGCGCCGGGCTGATCGTACGATCGGACAACACGGAGTGGCGGGTCGGCACGATCTTCGAGCGTAGCGAGATCGACGGCGTGTTCGACCTCGACCGGCCGCCGGGCATCGCCACCAAGATCGCGCAGGCCTTCGACCTGCTGCTGTTCGGCGGGGGGCGGGAGATCGTGCTGGTGCAGCGCTCGCCCGTCCAGGTGGGCTCGCTGGTCGAGGTGTTCACCAGCGACGACGAACTGCGTGCCCAGACGCTCCGCCATGCGCTGGACATGGCGCTGGTGTCGCTGCTGGTGACCCTGACCCTGGGCTGGGCGCTGGTCGTGACCTTGGACCGCTGGATCGTGGCGCCCATCATCCGGATCTCGCAGGAGGTGATGGCGTTCCACGCCAATCCGGAGGACGAGAGCCTGGATCATCCCGTGAGCGGGCGGGACGACGAGATCGGCGGGCTGGAGCGGGCGGTCGACGAGATGCGGACCGAGGTGCGCGCGGCCCTGCGCCAGCAGACCCGCCTCGCGACGCTGGGGGCCGCGGTCAGCCGGGTGAACCACGACCTGCGCAACATGCTCTCCACTGCCGTCCTGCTGTCCGACACGCTCGAGCGCAGTCAGGACCCGGAGGTACGCCGGATAGCACCCCGGCTGATCGACAGCCTGGAGCGGGCGACCCGCCTGTGCACAGACGTGCTGCGCTTTGCCCGGGACGAGAAGCCGCGCTTGGTCGAGACCGACTTCGCCCTGGCGCGGCTGGTGGAGGAGGTGGACGACGCCACCCCGCCGCCCAAGGAATCGCGGGTGCAGCTCCTGGTCGACGTGCCGGACGAGCTGGTGGTCCATGCCGACCGGGACCAGATGTTCCGCGCCCTGCAGAACCTGCTGCGCAATGCCTACGAGGCGCTGGGCGACCGAGCCGACGGCCGGATCACCATCCAGGCGGGCCGTACCGAGGGCCATGTCTGGATTGATGTCGCCGACAACGGCCCGGGCGTCTCCCAGGGCACGCTGCAATGGCTGTTCCACCCGTTCCGGGCCAAGGAGAAGCTGGGTGGCAGTGGCCTGGGCCTGGCGATCGTGCGCGAGATCATGCGCGGCCATGGCGGCGAGATCGAGCTGGCGGAAACCGGCCCCACCGGCACGACGTTTCGTCTGCGCCTGCCGCAGCGCCGCCAGTCGGCCCAGCGCCCGGCGGCCAGGGAGACGGCGCTATGAACCGCGAGTTTCACTTCTCTCGTCGCCGACCGGCCGGCAAAGCGTGCCGGGCCCTGGGCCTGGGCCTGGCGCTCCTGCTCATGGGCTGCGCGGGTGCCCGCGACCTCGGGCCCTATAGCGACCTGCGCTGGAAGATCGAGAGCTATTATCGCGACCATGCCTGGGAGGAGGGGGCGCGCTGCGTCCTGCCCAGCATGTCGATCACCCAGTGGGAGGTCCTGGAGGAAACACCGGACAAGCTGGTGATCGGCGTCCGCTATGCCTGGAGAGACGACCGCAACTCCGGCTTCGACCCGGAGCTCGGCCGCCCCCAGGGCGGCATCTGCCAGGGCTTCAATTCCCGGGTGTTCACCATCGTGCGCGGTCCGGCCGGCATGCAGGTGCAGTCGATGACGGGCGAGCAACGACGGCGATGAGATGGCGATGACGAGGTGGACGTGCGGGCTGGCTTTCCTGCCGGGCCTCCTGCTGATCGGCTGTGCCGCGGGCGAACCGCTGCCCGACCATCCCGGCCTGGCGGTGGCATTGGAGCGCTACTACGCCCGGCATGCGATCGAGGAAGACGGGCGTTGCCCGCTGCCCGACATGCGGCTGACCCGAGCGGAGATCACCGACCAGCAGGGCGACCGGATGACGGTGGTGGCCGACTATCGCTGGGTGGACCGTCGCCGCGGCGGCGGGGTGGCGCAGACCTGCCTGGGTACCGGCACCCGCACCTTCATGCTCTACCAGGGGCGGGTGATGTCGATGAGCGGCGAGCGGCGCTGACCGGCGTGCCGGCTCAAAGGCCCGAAGCCGGAGACGGCCTGCCGGCTCAGAGTTCGGAGAACGCCTCGTCGCCGATCCGCTGGAGCCGGTCGGTCAGGTAGCTGAGCACGGTACGGCGCCCGACTTCGATCTCGACATCCACCAGCATGCCCGGCTGGATCCTGGGTCCGTGCGCCACCGCCTCCGCTGCCGTCACCACCGTCACCGCATAGACCGGCGGCCCGTCCGGCCGCTCGCGCCTTGCATCCGGCGCGATCTTGTCCAGCCGGCCGTCCAGCGCGCCGTAGCGGACGAAGTCAAACGCATGGACCTTCACTCGTGCGGCCATGCCTTCCTCCAGTTGGCCGATATCCTCGTTGCGGATCCGCGCTGCCACGACCAGCCCCTCGCCGGACGGGACCAGCTTCATGATCGGCTGGTTCGCGGCCACCGACTGGCCGGCGGCGCTCACCTGGATGTCCTGGACGAAGCCGGCCGCGGGTGCCGTCACCGCCAGGCCGCGTAGCAATGCCTCCTGGTTCTGCAGCTGCCGGGCCAGGCGGTCGCGCTCGGCCGTCACCGTGGCCAGCTCGGCCAGCGTGCGCGAGCGCCGCTCGCTGTCGATCGAGCCTGCCCGGTTGCGGGTCTCCTCCAGCTCGGCGCGGGCACTGACCAGCTGCTGCTCGGCCTTGGCCAGCTCGCCCGCCAGCTCGGCAACCTGCTGCTCCACCGCCACCAGCTTCATGCGCGGGTAGAGTTCGCGCGCGGCCAGCTCGCGCACCGCATCGAGCTGCTGGCGTTGCAGGGCCAGGCTGTCGCGCAGCCGGGCGATCTCTGCGGCCGCGGCCCGCGTCCCCGCGCTCCGGGCACGGACCTGCTCGGCCAGGACCTGCTTCTCCCCCGCCAGCGTCTCGATGCGCGCGCGGGCCAGGCGGAGCTGGTCCTGGAGCAGGGCCGGATCCGCGCTGCCGGCGAGGTCCACGAAATCCGGCTCCCGCCCGTCCGCCTCGGCCTGCAGCCGGACCGCCGCCGCGGTCGCCTCGGCCAGCCGCGCCTCCAAGTCCAGCCGTTCCCCGTTGCGGATCTCCGGGTCGAAGCGGACCAGCACCGCGCCCGCCTCGACGTGCTGGCCCTCCTGGACCAGGATCTCGGCGATCCGGCCGCCGCTTTGGTGATTGATCACCTTGGCCCGGCCGACCGGCTCGACCTGCCCCTCGGCCCGGACCACCTGCTCGACCTGGGCCCAGGCCATCCAGCCGATCAGGGCCGCGAACAGGGCGGAGATCGTCACCACCAGCACCCGTGCCAGCGGTGAGGCGCGCCGCTCGATCAGGCCCTGGGCGTCGGGGAGGAAGTCGGCCCAGCTGGTGAGCAGCGCCATGGGAGCCTCCGGCAGGTCAGGAAACGGCGTGGAGGTTGGCGCGCTGGGCGCGGCCGGAGAGCTGGGCCACCATCTCGGCGGCGGGGCCTTGACGGGCGATCCGGCCGTGCGCCAGCACCACCACCTGATCGCACATCGTGAGCGCGGCGATGCGGTGGGTTACCAGCACGATGGTCCGCCCGGCCGCGGCCCGGCGCAGGTTGGCGAGGAACAGCTCCTCGGTGGCGGTATCCAGCGCGCTGGTGGCCTCGTCCAGCACCAGGATGCGCGGGTTGCGCACCAGGGCCCGGGCGATCGCGACGAGCTGGCGCTGGCCCGTGGAGAGACCGGTGCCGCGTTCGCCCAGGCGCGTGTCGTAGCCCTCGGCCATGCGCTGGACCGCCTCGTGCAGGCCCACGAAGCGGGCAGCCGCGATCACCCGGGCAAAGCTCTTGTCGGGTGCGCCCAGCGTGATGTTCTCCGCGATCGTCCCGGCGAACAGCTGCACGTCCTGCGGGACCACGCCGATCTGGGAGCGGTACACGGCGGGGCTCAGCCGGCGTACGTCGAAGTCGTCGATCAGCACCCGGCCGGCGGTCGGCTGCTCCACGCCTAGGAGCAGCTTGACCAGCGTGCTCTTGCCCGAGCCGGGTGCCCCGGTGATGCCGACGATCCGGCCGGGCTCGATCGCGAGCGTCACGTCGTCCACCGCGGCCCGGCCGTCGCCATGATAGCCGAAGCTCGCCTCGTCGAGCTGCAGGCGTCCCTCCAGCCGGACGTCGCCCTGGCCGCGCGCTTCGCTGCCCTCGATCGGCTCGCCCATCAACGTGTCCAGCCGGGCGAACGCCTCGCGGACCGTCTGCAGCTCCCCCCACGTGCCGAAGATCTGGCGCAGCGGTGCCAGTGCCCGGGCACCCAGGATGCTGGCGGCGACCAGCGCACCGATGGTGAGTTCGCCCGCCACGACCAGGCGGGCGCCGACATAGACCAGCGCCAGTGCCGCTGCCTGCTGGAGGCTTAGGCCGAGGGCCGCGGCCAAGCCGGACAGCTCGCCGGCGCGAAAGCCGGTCCAGGCACTCTCGGCCAGGCGCTTCTCGAACCGGCGCTCCATCTCAGGCTCCAGGCCCAGATACTTGATGGTGAGCGCGTTCAGCACGGTCTCGCCCATCGCCGCAGCCTTGGCGGCCCGGGCGCGGAAATGGGCGCGGAGCAGTTGGCCCTGACGCCGGTGCGCCAGCCAGGAGATCAGGAAGAAGGGCGGGATCGCCAGCAACAAGGTCAGCCCGAGCCGCAGGTCGAGCGCCATCACCGCGCCCAGGAACAGGAGGGAGAAGGCCAGGTCCACCAGCACCAGCGGCATCTGCGAGGTGAAGAAGCTGCGAATCGGCTCGAGCTGGCGCAGCCGCTCCACCATCTGCCCGGCGGACATTTGCTCGAACACGCGGAACGGCAGGCTCACGACATGGTGCATGACCTCCGCACCCAGGGCGGCATCGAGGCGGGCGCCGGCATGGGCGGCGATGTGGGCACGCACCGCGCGCAGCACCAGCTCGAACAGGACGAGGCTCACCATGCCCACGGTGAGCACGTCGAGCGTGCCGAGCGCCGCCTGGCCTACGACCTTGTTATACACCACCATCATGAACAAGGGTGCGGCCAGCGCGATCAGGTTGACCACCACCGAGGCCAGGACCAGCTCGGCCAGCACCGGGCGCAGCCTCCCGAGCAGCACGGTCCGCCAGGAGCCGGCCTCTGCCGCGTCACGCTCGACCGGCCGGAGCAGAAGGATCTCCGCCGCGATCTCCGGCAACTGGGCCAGATCGACGTTGCGCGGCTGCCCGCCCTGGCCATCGATCAGCACCACGCCGGCAGCGCTCACCGCAGTGGCGATCCAGGCCTGGCCGGGATCCTTGCCGAGCACGAGGAAGGGGCTGGGCAGGCCCGGGACGCGCCGGGGCTTGGGTGGCGTCACCGCCACGTCGAAGCCCAGCCGGTGGGCGAGGCGGGCCAAGTGGCGGCGGTCGATCGGCCCGTTGGGGAGGGGAGCGGCCGCCAGGATCTCGGCCATGGCGACCGGCCGCTCGAGCAGCACGGTTAGCCGTGCGAATGCGCTCAGGAGCGGGTCGGTGCCACCAGAATCCTTCTCGGCCGCAGGAGCACGCAGCTTACTCGTGGACATGGCGGGCGGTCACCCATCAGGAGCATGGCGAAGCGCCATATTACGAGATAGGCGATAGACCGGACGATTTGCAACATTATTGGTTGCAATAGCTTGCTGTCAGTCGAGTGCCCAGACCAGGAACTTCAGGTACACGGTCTCGACCAGGGCCGGATGGATCGGGTGGTCGACATTGGCGCCGGCGCGATGGACGACGCGGCCGCCGCGCCCGGCTTCCCGGATGCCCGCCCAGATCTCACCGAGGAACGCCTCGGCATCGACGTTGTGCGAGCAACAGGACACCAGGAGGAAGCCCTGCTCGGCGGTGAGAGCCGCTGCGGCGCGCGCCAGCTTGCGATAGCCCTTGAGCCCGGCCTTCAGGTCCTTGCGCGACTTCACGAAGGCAGGCGGGTCGCACATCACCAGGCCGAACCGGCGCCCCTCCTTGCCGAGCCGGTCCATGGCGTCGAACGCGTCCGCGCGCTGGAAGCTGCAGCGCCCGGCAACCCCCTGCAGCTCGGCACTGGCGGCGGCCAGGTCGAGCGCCGCCTGCGAGCGGTCGACCATCAGCACGGAGGTCGCACCGCCTGCGGCCGCGGCCAAGCCGAAGCCGCCACCATAGCTGTAGACGTCCAAGACGTCGCGCCCCGCCGCCAGCCGCGCGGCAAAGGCGTGGTTGGCACGCTGGTCGTAGAACCAGCCGGTCTTCTGGCCGCCTACCGGATCGACCTGGAATCGGCGACCGTCTTCTTCGACGAAGGTCGGGGCATCGGGGTCACCCTTGACCACCCGCACGTCCTCGGCCAGCCCCTCCAGCGCCCGGACCGGGGCGTCGCCGCGGAACACGATCCGGCCGGGCTTCAGCAGCCGGTCCAGCGCCTCCAGCCAAGCCTCCTGCGCCCGGTCCATTCCGGCCGTGTTGACCTGCGCCACCACCGTGTCGCCGTAGCGGTCCACGATCAGGCCGGGCAGGCCGTCCGCCTCGCCGTGGGCCAGCCGGTAATAGGGCTGGTCGAACAGCAGTTCGCGCAAGGCCAGGGCCCGGGCCAGGCGCCGCTCGAAGAAGGCTGGGCCGATCTCCACGTCACGCGAGCGGGTGAGGATGCGCGCGGCGATCAGCGAGTGCGGGTTGTAGTGGGCCAGGCCATAGGCCTTGCCGTCGGCGAACGCCACCTTGACCAGCGAGCCCAGCTCCAGGCTGCGCAGTGCCGCCTCCGGGCGGATCTCGTTGCTGTAGAGCCAGGGCGAGCCGCTGCGCAGGCGTCGCTCGTGGTCGGGCAAGACATGGATGATCGGCAGGGAGGACATGAGCGGCTCGGTCGGCAGGACGGTGGGACGGGTCAGGGTGTCGGCTGGTCAGTGCGGTGCCGGCAGGGCAGGCGGCATGGCGCCGCCGAGGCGCACCGGCTCGATCCGGCGGGCGAGCCCGGTCGCGTCGTCGGTCTCAATCAGCACGGCGCACAAGGTGGCCTCGCCCTGTGCCGGCTCCATCTTCTTGCCCGGCGAAGGCGAGCGCCAGCGCTCGAGCGAGGCCTGCTTGTCCATGCCGATCACGCTGTCATAGTCGCCGGTCATGCCGACATCGGTGATGAAGGCGGTGCCCTCGGCCAGCACGCGGTGATCGGCGGTGGGCACATGGGTATGGGTCCCGACCACGGCACTCACCCGGCCGTCGAAGCAATGGCCATGCGCCAGCTTCTCGCTGGTCGCCTCGGCATGAACGTCGATCAGGATGGCGTTGGCGGTGCCGGGCAGCGACAGGCTCGCGAGCTCGGCCTCCAGGGCGCGCATCGGGTCGTCGGCCAGCCCCATGAACAGCCGGCCCAGCACCTGGAGGACGACGAACCGCCGCCCATCGGGGAGCTGCAGCTCCCCGATCCCGCGGCCGGGCGTGCCCGGCATCATGTTGAGCGGGCGCACGATGCGCGGCTCGTTCTCGATATGGGCCAGCAGCTCGCGCTGATCCCAAGCATGGTTGCCGAGCGTGATCAGGTCGGTGCCAAGCTCGAACAGGCGTTGCGCGATCTTGGCGGTCAGCCCGTAGCCGCCCGCTGCGTTCTCGGCGTTGACCACCACCACGTCCAGCGCCAGCCGGCGGCGCAGGTCCGGCAGGTGCCGCTCGACAGCCGCCCGGCCGGAGCGGCCGACCACATCGCCCACGAACAAGATGCGCAAAGCGGAATACTCCAGAAGGTCGGCGCCAGCCGGTCAGCCAATATGCCTGCAGCCAGTCTCGGTCACCACCATGTCGAGCGGCTCGTCGAACGGCTCGGTCGGTACTTGTCCCACTTCCTGGCGGGCGAAAGCATAGCCGACGCAAAGCGGCCGGTGACCGGCTTGGCGAAGCGCGGCGATGGTCCGGTCGTAGAAGCCGCCGCCCCATCCCAGCCGGTAGCCCCTAGCATCGAAGGCCAGAAGCGGCGTGAGGATGACCGCGGGCACGATCTCGGGCGTGTCGGCGGCCGGCTCCTCCACCCGGAACGGCCCGGCCACCAAGGGCTCGCCCGGATGCCAGCGATGAAAGCGCAGCGGCTCTGAGCGGCCGGTGATGCGGGGCAGGGCGGTGGGTACCCCCAGCTCATGGAGGGCGCGCAGCAACGGGCGGGTGTCGATCTCGTCCTGAAGCGGCCAGAACAGCGCCACCGCACGCATCTGGCTGAGCTCGATCCGGCGCAGGAAATGCAGCCCGGCCATGCGGCTCGCGGCCTGGGCGTCCGCTACCGCCAATGCCGCGCGCGCCGCCAGCACCTGGTTGCGCAACAGCGCCTTCTCGGCGGGAGCGGATGGAGCAACGGCCAACGCGGCTAGCCTTCACGGCACCGCGAAGCACCGCGGGTGCGGGAGGAGGTTGGAGTGGCGGACGCCGCCCTGGCCGTCGTGATCCGACTGTTCCTGGGACCTGCTACGCAGGTGGGCGCCATGTAACGTGACCACGGCCACGTCAGGGACAGCTCCCGATTGGAACGAAGGCCCAGGCGCATATGATGGACACTAACGAACCGGGCAGCGCCGCCATGCTGAATCTAGGCGCGGGGCGCCGGTTCGGCAAGGTGACAAGCGTCCGCCAGTCGTTCGATCTGCTCGGCGACCCGCTGCAGCTCCTCGCTGAGCCGCTGCTCGCCGGTCTTGCTGGTCTCGGCCAGCGAGGCGCGCAGCCGCTTGATCTCGTCATAGGCGTCGGACAGCTCGTCGGCGATGATCAGGCTGGTTAGCACCAAGAGACGCAGGTCGCCGATCTGGCCGTTCGCTCCGCCCAGCTCGCGCACCCGGCCGTCGACATACTGGGCCAGGCGCCGCAGCCGGGTTTCCTGGCCGTCGTCGCACTGTACCGTGTGGGTGCGGCCATTGACCGTGACATCGACCATGCCCATCAGGGTCAGCCTTCCATCAGACGCTCGACGCGCAGGATCGCGTCGTTCAGGCGCCGGCCCAGCTCGTCGGCAGTACGCGCGAGGCCGGCCATGCGCTGCTCGGCGGCTTCGAGACGCGAGGCGAGCGCATCGCGCTCCTGACGCAGCGCCTCGTGGTCGCGCAGCAGCGCCTCATAGGCTGCCCGCTCCACGAACTCGACCTGCCGGGCGGCCTGCGCGGAACTGGCGGCCACGCCCTCGGTCAGTCGTGCCAGCGCGTGATCCAGTCTCGCCCTGGCGGCATCAAGTGAGGTCATGTGCCGCGCGCCGGCCCCCATCGCAATCGGGCAACGCCATGGTCTTGCCCAGGCCCGGGCGCGGCGTCAACGGCCAGGGCGCCACGGTCGGCGCCAAGAAGGTGTTGATTTTTCGGGATCGACAGGGGATGCCCACCGCGCAGGACGGAGTTTCCCGTCACCGCCAGCCACCTCTACCTGACGACTGCCGCTGATGACCGACGTTGCTACCCTCGATCTCGCCAATGCGATCCGGTTCCTGGCGGTGGATGCCGTCGAGCAGGCGAATTCCGGCCATCCCGGCATGCCGATGGGCATGGCGGAGGTGGCCACTGTGCTGTTCACCCGGCACATGAAGTTCGACGCGCGCGATCCGAAATGGCCGGACCGCGACCGGTTCGTGCTCTCGGCCGGCCACGGCTCGATGCTGCTCTACGCCCTGCTCTACCTGACGGGCGTCGAGGGCGTGGAGATCGAGGATATCCGCAACTTCCGCCAGTACGGTGCCAGGACCGCGGGCCATCCGGAATACGGCCACGCGCCGGGCATCGAGACCACCACCGGCCCGCTGGGCCAGGGCTTCGGCAACGCGGTGGGCAT
>NZ_WUJP01000031.1 GCF_009806515.1 Geminicoccus flavidas
GGCGATCGCCGAGGCGCATCTGGCCGCCCGGTTCGGCAAGGAGCTGGTGGACCACCACACTTATGTGATCGCCGGCGATGGCTGCCTGATGGAAGGCATCAGCCACGAGGCGGGTGCCCTGGCCGGACATCTGAAGCTTAGCAAGCTGATCGTGCTCTGGGACGACAACGGCATCTCCATCGACGGCAAGGTGTCGATGGCGTCGTCGGAGGACGTGGCCGCGCGCTTTGCCGCCTATGGCTGGGCGATCGACGCGGTGGACGGCCACGATCCGGAGGCAGTGGATGCCGCCATCCGGCGGGCCAAGGGCAATGACCGCC
>NZ_WUJP01000032.1 GCF_009806515.1 Geminicoccus flavidas
CGACGCTGATCGCCTGCCGCACCATTATCGGCAAGGGTGCGCCCACCAAGGCCGGCGGCCATGGCGTCCATGGCTCGCCGCTTGGCAAGGACGAGGCCCAGGCGACCAGGCTGGCGCTGAACTGGGCGCACCAGCCGTTCGAGCTGCCCGAGGCGACGCTTTCGGCCTGGCGCGAGGTCGGCAAGAAGGGAGCCCGCCTTCATGCCGAGTGGCGCGAGCGGTTGGCGGCCTCCAGCCATGGCGAGGACTTCCGCACCGCGATGGCGGCCAAGCCCTCGGATGCGGCCCGGCTGGCGATGCAGGCCTACAAGGCCAAGCTGGTCGAAGAGCAGCCGAACTGGGCGACGCGCAAGTCGTCCGAGGAGGCGCTCAAGGTCCTGACCGCCCAGATCCCGGAGCTGATCGGCGGCTCGGCGGACCTCACCGGCTCGAACAACACCAAGACCCCCTCGACCGTCTCGATCACG
Organism: Geminicoccus flavidas; assembly: GCF_009806515.1. GTDB lineage: Bacteria > Pseudomonadota > Alphaproteobacteria > Geminicoccales > Geminicoccaceae > Geminicoccus > Geminicoccus flavidus. The sequence goes on from NZ_WUJP01000032.1 coordinate 468, forward strand.
CCCGACGACCTGTCCGGCCGCTACATCCATTACGGCGTGCGCGAGCACGGCATGATGGCGGCGATGAACGGCATCGCCCTGCATGGCGGGCTGATCCCCTATGGCGGCACCTTCCTGGTGTTCACTGACTATTGCCGACCGTCGATCCGGCTGGCCGCACTGATGGGCATCCGCTCGATCATGGTCGGCACCCATGATTCGATCGGCCTTGGCGAGGACGGGCCGACCCACCAGCCGGTCGAGCATCTGGCGGCGCTCCGGGCGATCCCGAACCTGCTCGTGCTGCGCCCCGCCGATGCGGTCGAGACCGCGGAATGCTGGGAGATCGCGATCGACACGGTGAACAAGCCGTCGGTGCTGGCCCTGTCCCGGCAGAACCTGCCGGCTGTCCGCACCAGCGACAGCGCCGAGAATCTGTGCGCCAAGGGTGCCTATGTGCTAGCCGAGGCGTCGGGCG
>NZ_WUJP01000033.1 GCF_009806515.1 Geminicoccus flavidas
AGCGGGCGGTCACCATCCTCGCGACCGGCTCGGAAGTGCATGTGGCCCTCGAAGCCCGCCGGCGCCTGGAAGAGGCCGGCACACCGGCCGCGGTGGTTTCGATGCCGTCCTGGGAACTCTTCGCCCAGCAGAACGCTGCTTATCGAGGGCTGGTGCTGGGCACCGCGCCGCGCGTGGCGATCGAGGCGGCATCGCCATTCGGCTGGACCCGCTTCGTGGAGAGCGAGGACGATGTCGTCGGCATGCGCGGCTTCGGCGCATCCGGCCCGGCGCCGACCCTCTACCGGGAGTTCGGCATCACCGCGGAGGCGGTCGTGGCCCTGGTCGAGCGCAAGCTCGCCGCTTAAGCGCGGGGCGACGGATTGCCAGCAAGTCGCCGGTGCTCTCCTGCACCGGCATCCATGATCGGATGGGAGCAACCATGGTCGTCAGGATCGGCATCAACGGGTTCGGGCGGATCGGGCGCAACGTCTTGCGCGCGATCGCCGAGAGCGGCCGCCAGGACGTCCAGGTCGTCGCGATCAACGACCTGGCGCCCGCCGCCACCAACGCGCACCTGCTGCGCTACGACAGCGTGCACGGCAAGTTCCCGGGCAAGGTCACGCTGGAGGGCGACACGCTCGACATCGGCAGCGGGCCGATCCGGGTGAGCGCCGAGCGCGACCTGGCCAAGCTGGCCTGGGGCGATGTCGGCGCCGACATCGTGATGGAGTGCACGGGCATCTTCACCTCGAAGGAGAAGGCCTCGGGCCATCTCGAGGCAGGAGCGAAGAAGGTCATCATCTCGGCACCCGGCGACGGCGCTGACCTCACCGTGGTCTATGGGGTGAACCACCAGGACCTGAAGCCCGAGCACACGGTGATCAGCAACGCGTCCTGCACCACCAACTGCCTGGCACCGGTCGTCAAGGTGCTGCACGAGGCGGTCGGGATCGTGCGCGGGCACATGACCACCATCCACGCCTTCACCAACGACCAGAACCTCCTGGACGTGTTCCACAAGGATCTCTACCGGGCCCGCTCCGCCACCGAGTCGATGATCCCCACCTCGACCGGTGCTGCCAAGGCGGTAGGGCTGGTGCTACCAGAGCTGAAGGGCAAGCTGGATGGCGTGGCGATCCGGGTGCCGACCAAGAACGTCTCGCTGGTCGACCTGACCTTCCTGCCGTCGCGCGACACCTCGGTCGAGGAGATCAACGATGCGCTCAAGGCGGCCGCGGCCAGCGGCCCGCTCAAGGGCATCCTGAACGTCATCACTGAACCGCTGGTCTCGATCGACTTCAACCATGACCCGCACAGCTCGACGGTCGACCTGAAGGCGACCAAGGTGCTAGAAGGCAAGATGGTGCGGGTTGCCTCCTGGTATGACAACGAGTGGGGCTTCTCCAACCGGATGAACGACACGGCGGCCTATCTGGGCACGCTGTGAACCGCCGGACATAAGCCCCTGAGAACGGCCGCCATTCCGGCGGCCGTTCGTCTTTTGAATTAGACCCGGACCGGCCAGCCGGCCATGCGGTAGGCGCTGTCCCAGAACATCCACTCGTATTGGGCGCAGCGGTGGTAGGCCCGGCGCATCCGCGCCCGCATCGCCTCGCTGGCCGCCTCGGCCATGCGGTCCACCGCCGCCTCGGCGGCCAGCACGGCGTCGCCGAAGGTCTGGTCGGAATAATTGTCGATCCAGGCGGCGTAGGGATTGTCCGGCACGGTCACTGCCGCGATCCGGCGGCCGACATCCCAGTAGATGCGAAAGCAGGGCAGGATCGCGGCAGCGCCGACCTCCAGCCCGTCGCGGGCCACACTCGCCTGCAGGAAATCGGTATAGGCCAGGCAGGTGGGTGAGGGCTCGGCCGCGGCCACCTGTTCCTTGGTGATCCCGAACTGCTCGAAGTAGCTGGCATGGAGCGCCCGCTCCACCAGGATGGCGCCCTCGGCGGACTTGGCGAACAGCGCGATGGTGTCTGGATCGGGCGCCACCGCGGCGATCCGGGCGAGCACCCGGCCGTATTCCAGGAGATAGATCGCGTCCTGGATGACGTAATTCTGGAAGCGTGCCGGCTCCAAGCTGCCATCGGCGAGCTCGCGGTTGAACGGCAGGTTCAGGATCCGCTCCAGCAGGTTGGCAGTTTCGGCACGCATCCGGGCGGAGAAAGACTCGGTCATCACTCGCTCCAAAGGGCGTGGTAGTGGTGGATCGGTCCGTGGCCATGGCCGACCTCGAGCTGGTCGGCCCGGGCGATGGCACCGCTTAGCCAGGCCTTGGCAGCACGCACCGCCTCCAGTGGGTCGTCATGACGGGGCAGCAGGGCGGCGATCGCCGAGGAGTAGGAGCAGCCGGTGCCGTGGGTGTTCTTGGTGGCGATGCGCCGCCCGGGCAGTTCCACGACCCGCTGGCCGTCGGCGAACAGGTCCGGCGCGTCGTCCGTGCCCAGATGACCGCCTTTCAGCACCACCGCCTTCGGCCCGAGCGCCAAAAGATCAGGGAGCAGGGCACGCATCCCGGCCAGGTCCGTCGGTTCCGGGCGGCCGGTGAGATCGGCAGCTTCCGGCAGGTTCGGCATGAGCAGGTCGGCTAGCGGCGCCAGTTCCTGGCGCACGGCCGCCACTGCCGCCTCGGCCAGGAGCCGGTCACCGCTCTTGGCGACCATCACCGGGTCCAGCACCACCCGCCTGGCCTGGTGGTTCCGCAAGCAGGCCGCGACCGCACCGGCAATCTCGGCGGTCGCCACCATGCCGACCTTGACGGCGTCGATCCGCACGTCGACGAACAGCGTGTCGATCTGCAGGGCCACGAACTCAGGCGGGACGGGATGCACACCGGTGACCTGCCGTGTGTTCTGCGCGGTCAACGCGGTCAGCACGGCACAGCCATAGGTGCCGAGCGCCCCGAATGTCTTGAGGTCGGCCTGGATCCCGGCACCGCCGCTGGGGTCGGAGCCGGCGATCGTCAGGATGTTGTGGATCATCGATGTCTTCCAGATTCGCGGCCAGCGCGTTCGATCTCGACCATGAGCGCCCGGGCGGCTGCGATGGGATCGGCCGCCCGGGCCACCGCACTGACCACGGCGACGCCATCGGCCCCGGCCCGGATCGCTTGGGCGGCATTGGCGTGATCGATCCCGCCGATCGCCACCACCGGCAGCGCCAGAAGGCGACGGATCGCCGCGAACCGTTCCGGGCCCAGTGCCGGTGCCGCATCGGGCTTGGTGTCGGTCGGGAAGATCGGACCCAGCCCGACATGGTCGACCAGGGCCGGATCGACCGTGCCGATCTCGGCCTCAGAGGTGACCGATAGGCCGATGATGGCGTCCTGCCCCAGGATCGCGCGGGCGAACGCTGCCGGCAGGTCGTCCTGGCCCAGATGCACGCCGTCGGCACCGGCCGCCAGAGCCAGATCGGCCCGGTCGTTGACGATCACCGGAACGTTCCGGCCATGCAGCCGAGTCCGAACCGCCTGGGCCAGGGCGATCAGGCTGCGTGCACCGGAACGCTTGTCGCGCAACTGAATGGTCGTGGCACCGCCGGCAACCGCGGCTTCGGCCAGGTCGGCGAACGCGGCAGGCGGGGTGGTGGCCTCGTCCAGCACTACGTAGAGGCGCAGGTCGACCCTGCGGCTCACGACAGCTTGGCCCGCTGCTCGAGCGTGGCGGCGTCGAGATCCGCCAGGCGATCCAGGATCGCCACCTGCAGCGAGCCCGGCCCTTCCGTCGCCGCTGCCGCGATCTCGCCGGCCGCGCCCAGGATCGCGCAGGCGGCCAGTGCCGCAACGACGGGCTCCGGCTCCACGGCGAGGCAGGCAGCGCTGAGCGCGCTGAGTGTGCAGCCGAGTCCGGTCACGCGGGTCATCCGCACGTCGCCATTGGCGCAGGACCAGACCGCGGTCCCGTTGGTGACCCGGTCGACCGGCCCCGTGACCGCCACGACGCTGCCGGTCGCCGCCGCCAGCGCCTTCGCCGCCTCGAGGGAGGCCGTGTCGCCCATGGTGCTGTCCACGCCGCGGGCGGCACCTATCCCGCCGGCCAGCGCCACGATCTCCGAGCCGTTGCCACGGATCAGAGTCGGCCGGTGCTCGAGCAGGGCGAAGGCGGTGTCGGTGCGAAATCGCGTGGCGCCCGCACCCACCGGGTCCAGCACCCACGGCTTGCCGAACGTCCTCGCCTTGGCCGCGGCCAGATGCATCGCCGCGATCCAGGGCACGGAGAGGGTGCCGATATTGATCACCAGCGCATCAGCGATGCCGGTGAACTCCTCGACCTCTGCCTCGGCATGGACCATGGCGGGCGAGGCACCTACCGCCAGCAGCGCATTGGCTGTCGTGTTCATCACGACATAGTTGGTGATGTTGTGGACGAGTGGGCGACGCGCGCGGATCGCGTCGAGCACCCGCCCGATCGCTGCGGACGGAATGGTCATTGGCCTCCCTTCGCTGGCATGACCCAGAGCAGGTTCGACGGGTTTGATCTCAGTTCGCGCGGCGGCGAACACCCCTTGGCAGGGCAAAGGATGGGGGCTCCTGTCCGGATGTCAACATCCGGCGAGGTAGACCTGGAGCGCGGCGCGTGCTGAACCTCGCCTGGAGGAACGACCAGCGGAGTGTGATCGGCGTGAACGTCCTAGTCTTCCTCCACGACAGCGCGCTCGAGCACGACACCGGACCGGGCCATCCGGAATGTGCGGACCGCTATGGGGCGGTGCGGGCCGGGCTCGACCGGATCGAGGCGGGCTGGCTGCTGCGCGAAGCGGCACCCGAGGTCGAGCTGGCAGCCCTGCGGGCGGTCCATGCCGAACCCTATGTACGCGCGGTGCTGGAGGCGATCCCGAGCCAGGGTCTGGCCCGGCTCGACCCGGACACGATGGTTTCGCCCGGCAGCCGGGGCGCAGCGCTGCGCGCACCCGGAGGTGCCGTGGCGGCGGTCGATGCGGTGCTGGGAGGGCGGGTCCAGCGCGCCTTCTCGGCGATGCGGCCGCCCGGGCACCATGCCGAAAGCGACCGTGCCATGGGCTTCTGCCTGTTCAACAGCATTGCGGTGGCCGCGGCCCATGCTAGGGCTGCCCATGGCGTGGGCCGCATCGCGATCGTCGATTTCGACGTCCACCACGGCAACGGCACTCAGGAGATCTTCTGGGACGACCCGCAGACCCTGTTCGTCTCGACCCACCAGTGGCCGCTCTATCCCGGCACCGGTGCCGCAGAGGAACGGGGTGCGCATGGCAACATCCTGAACCTGCCGCTGCCGCCCGGCACAGACGGGCTAGCCTACCGCCAGCGTTTTGCTGCTGATGCTCTGCCGGCCCTGGAACGCTTCGCGCCCGAACTGCTGCTGGTCTCGGCCGGCTTCGACGCCCATCGCGACGACCCGCTCGCCGGCATGCGCCTGGTCGAGGACGATTTCGCCTGGATCACTGCGGAACTGGTGGCGGTCGCCGAGCGTCATGCCA
>NZ_WUJP01000034.1 GCF_009806515.1 Geminicoccus flavidas
AGGGGCGGGTGGTATCCGTGCTCGAAGGGGGCTACGACACGGGCGCGCTCGCCAGGAGCGTGACCGCGCATCTTCGGGCTCTCGCCGGCGAGGATGGCGCATGACGGGGGAACACGGTCCGGTGGCCGACACCAGCATGCAGGAACTGAGCTTCGAGGCGGCGCTGGGCGAGCTCGAGAAGCTCGTCCAGGAGCTGGAGCGCGGCCAGCTCGACCTGGACGAGGCGATCTCCGCCTATGAGCGCGGCACTGCGCTGAAGGAGCTGTGCCGGCAGAAGCTGGCGGACGCCCAGATGCGGGTTGAGAAATTGTCGGTGAACGCTTCGGGCGAAGCACGCGTAGAACCGTTCGACCCCACCCGCTGACTACCAACTTGCCGACCTAGCCCGCCAAGCTGGACGCCGCCGTGCTCAGGCCCTTCCTCGAAGAAACCGCAGCCATCGTCGAGGGCGAGATCGACCGCCTCCTGGGTGATCCCGCCCAGCAGGCGGCGCCGCGCCTGGCCGAAGCGATGCGCTACGCTGCTCTGGGGGGCGGCAAGCGGCTGCGGGCGGCCCTGGTGCGCGCAGTGGCACAGGCGCTGGCCAGGGGCACGGCCGATCCGCCCTGGGAGACCACCGCCGCGGCGGTCGAGGTGCTCCACGCCTATTCGCTGGTGCATGATGACCTGCCCGCCATGGACGAC
>NZ_WUJP01000035.1 GCF_009806515.1 Geminicoccus flavidas
GCCCAGCTCCGGCGCGGCCGCCCGGCCTGCCACCGGGCATTCGACGAGGCCACCGCGATCTTGGCCGGCGATGCCCTGCAGGCAGCGGCCTTCGGCTGGATCGCCGGCGACCCCTATCTCGGCGCCGAAGCGCGGGTCAGCCTCCTGGCCGGTCTGGCCGAGGCCGCGGGGCTTTCAGGCATGTGCGGCGGCCAAATGCTCGACCTCCAAGGCGAGCGCCAGCCCCCGGACCTGGCCGGGCTGGAGCGGATGGAGCAGCTCAAGACCGGGGCGATGATCGCGTTCGCTGCCGAAGCCGGGGCGATCGTGGCGGATGCCGGCCCGGCTGAGCGCCAGCGCGTGCTGGCCTGGGCGCGGCATCTGGGCCTGGCTTTCCAGATCACCGACGACCTCTTGGACGTCGAGGGCGATGGCGCGGTCACCGGCAAAGATGCCGGCCTGGATGCCGCCCGCGGTAAGACTACCTTCGTTACCTTAATCGGCGTGGACGCCGCACGGGCGCGGCTGTCCGAGCTGGCGCGCTCGGCGGAGGCGGAAGTGCGCCAGCTTGCAGGCGACACCAGCCTGCTCGACGCGCTTTTCCACCACGTCGTGACCCGCGACCGCTAGAGCAGCATGGCTCCTGGAGCAGACGGCGACATGGCCGACACCGACTTGCTCGACCAGATCGAGATCCCGCAGGACCTGCGCCGGCTGCCCAAAGCGCAGTTGCGCCAGGTGGCGGACGAACTGCGCCGGGAGACGATCGACGCCGTCTCTGTGACCGGCGGGCACCTGGGCGCCGGCTTGGGCGTGGTCGAGCTGACCGTGGCGCTGCACTACGTGTTCGACACGCCCAGCGACATCGTCATTTGGGACGTCGGCCACCAGGCCTACCCGCACAAGATCCTGACCGGCCGCCGCGACCGGATCCGCACCCTGCGCAAGCCGGGCGGCCTGTCCGGCTTCACCCGGCGCAGCGAGAGCCCCTACGACCCGTTCGGTGCCGCGCACAGCTCGACTTCGATTTCGGCGGGCCTGGGTTTTGCCGAGGCGATCCGGCTGAACGGGCAGCAGCGCAACGTCGTGGCGGTGATCGGCGACGGCGCCTTTTCCGCGGGCATGGCGTACGAGGCCATGAACAATGCCGGCACCTCCCATGCCCGGCTGATCGTGATCCTGAACGACAACGACATGTCGATCGCCCCGCCGACCGGGGCGATGAGCGGCTATCTGTCCCGCGTGCTCGCCAGCCACGAGTTCCGCGAGCTGCGCGACGTCGCCAAGCGCGTGGTCAAGCGCCTGCCGCGGCCGCTCCAGACCGCAGCGCGCCGCGCCGACGAATATGCCCGTGGCATGGCGACCGGGGGCACACTGTTCGAGGAGCTGGGATTCTACTATGTGGGCCCGGTCGACGGACATGATGTCGACCAGCTGGTGGCGATCCTGGAGGCGCTGCGTGACGACGCCGCCAAAGGGCCGGTGCTCCTCCACGTCAAGACCCAGAAGGGCAAGGGCTACCCCCCGGCCGAGCGCTCCGCCGACAAGTATCACGGCGTGGCGAAGTTCGACGTCGCCACCGGCGCGCAGGTGAAATCCGGCGGCAATCTGCCGTCCTACACCTCGGTGTTCGCGCGCAGCCTGATCCAGGAGGCCGAGGCCGATCCGTCGATCGTAGCGGTCACCGCGGCCATGCCCTCCGGCACCGGGCTCGACCTGTTCGGGCGGCGCTTCGCCGATCGTGTCTATGATGTCGGCATCGCCGAGCAGCATGCGGTGACCTTCGCGGCGGGCCTGGCCTGCGAAGGCATGCGGCCGTTCTGCGCGATCTACTCGACCTTCCTCCAGCGCGCCTATGACCAGGTCGTCCACGACGTGGCGATCCAAAAGCTGCCGGTGCGCTTCGCGATCGACCGGGCTGGCTTGGTGGGTGCCGACGGCGCCACCCATGCCGGCAGCTTCGATACAGCCTATCTCGGCTGCCTGCCGGGCATGGTGGTGATGGCCGCCGGCGACGAGCTGGAACTCATGCACATGGTGCGCACGGCCGCCGCTTATGACGAGGGGCCGATCGCGTTCCGCTACCCGCGCGGCGAGGGCGTGGGCCTGGAGCTGCCGGTGCGCGGCCGGGTCCTGGAGATCGGCAAGGGCAGGGTGGTCCGCGAGGGCTCGCGCGTGGCCTTGCTGTCGTTCGGCACGCGGCTCGCCGAATGCCTGAAGGCGGCCGACGAGCTGGCAGCGCGCGGCATCGGCGTGACCGTGGCAGATGCCCGCTTCGCCAAGCCGCTGGACGAGGAGCTGGTGCGCCAGCTCCTCTCCCATCACGAGCTGGTGGTGACGGTCGAGGAAGGATCGATCGGCGGGTTCGGCAGCCAGGTACAGCAGTTGGCGCTGGATCAGGGCCTGCTCGACGGCGGCAGCGTCCGGCTGCGCTCAATGATCCTGCCGGACCGCTTCATCGATCACGGCACGCCGGCTGGCCAGTATGCCGAGGCGGGACTGGACGCCGCCGCGATTGGCCGCCGGGTCCTGCAGGTCCTGGGCCTGCGCACCGAGCCGCTCAGGGTCGTGCAGGGATGACGCAGGGCAGGCAGCGGCTCGACCAGATCCTGGTCGATCGCGGGCTTGCCGAGACCCGGAGCAAGGCCCAGGCGATCATCATGTCCGGCCTGGTGTTCTCCGGCGAGCGCAAGCTCGACAAGGCGGGCGAGCAGCTGCGAGCTGATGTCCCCATCGAGGTGCGGCAGAGCGGGCCGGGCTGGGTCAGCCGAGGTGCGCTCAAGCTGATCGAGGCGCTGAACCGCTTCGCGATCGATCCCTCCGGCCTGGTCTGCCTGGACGTGGGCGCTTCGACCGGCGGGTTCACCGAGGTGCTGCTGAGCCGGGGTGCCGCCCGGGTCTATGCCGTCGATGTCGGCTATGGCCAGCTCGCCCAGAAGCTGCGCGACGACCCGCGGGTGGTCAACCTGGAGCGGACCAATGCCCGCCACCTGACGGCCGCCCAGGTGCCGGAGCCGGTGGGGCTCCTGGTCTGCGACGCGAGCTTCATCGGCCTGTCCGCGGTGCTGCCCGCACCCTTGAGCCTGTGCGCGCCTGGCGCCTCACTGGTGGTGCTGATCAAGCCGCAGTTCGAGGTGGGCCCCGGCAGGGTCGGCAAGGGCGGGGTGGTGCGCGATCCGGCCTTGCACGAGGAGGTCTGCGCCCATTATCGGAACTGGTTCACGGCGCAGGGCTGGCAGGTATCGGGGATCGTCCGCAGCCCGATCACCGGACCGGCGGGCAATGTCGAGTTCCTGTTGGCAGCCCGCCGGTCGGTGGGTTCTGCTTCCATCGATCCGGAGCGTGGGCGTGGCGAAACAGTATCAGAGGATCGAGCCTAGGATCCGGGCCTTCATCGAGCGGCAGCGGATCTTCTTCACCGGATCGGCGGCGGAGGGGGCGAGGGTGAACATCTCGCCGCGGGGTACCGACCTGCTGCGCATCCTGAACGAGAATCGGGTGGCCTATCTGGACCTGACCGGCAGCGGCAGTGAGACAGCGGCGCATCTGAAGGCGGATGGCCGGATGACCATCATGTTCTGCGCCTTCGAGGGTCCGCCGCAGATCCTGCGGCTCTATGGCCACGGCACCTGCCATTTCCGTGGCAGCGCCGCCTATGCGGAGCTGCTGGCCGAGTGGTTCGGCAACGAGCAGCCGCTCGGTGCCCGGCAGATCGTGGTGCAGGACATCGACCTCGTGCAGACCTCCTGCGGCTTTGGCGTGCCGTTGTTCGACTACCAGGGCGAGCGCGACAGCATGGAGCGCTGGGCGCTGGGCCAGGGCGGTGAGGAGGGCCTCGAAGCGTATCGCCGCCGGGAGAATGTCCAGAGCATCGACGGGCTGCCAACCGGGATGCCTCTGGATCAGTGATCGTAGGGCGGGTGGCGCGGAAAGCGCAGGAGCTCGTCCCTGGTGTCGAACCAGCTAATATGCTCGTCGAACCAGCCGTGTAGGCGCGGGCGCACCCCGTCCGGCTCGTCCAGCGACGCGATCGGCACGCCCACCGACTGCTGCTTCTCGTCGACCATGAACAGCTGGCTGCCGCAGGTCGGGCAGAAGGAGCGCCGTGCCGCGGGCGAGGAAGCAAAGCCGTGCGGCTCGCCGCGCGTCACCTGGAACCGGGCGCTGC
>NZ_WUJP01000036.1 GCF_009806515.1 Geminicoccus flavidas
TGACCTGCACCCAGGCGACCACCGGCGCCCCACTGGCCCGGCGGCATTCCCGGCAATGGCAGTAGTCGGCGAGATCGTCCTCCTCCAGCTCGATCGCATAGCGCACGGCTCCGCACAGGCAGCCGCCCTCCATCCTGGTCATGCCGCCGCTCCCAGCCGCGCGAAGCCCGCCTCAAGATCGGTGATCAGGTCCTCCGGCGCTTCCAGGCCGACATGGATGCGCAGGCATGGGCCTTCCACCTGCCACTCCGTGGCGCTGCGCGTCTTCTGCGGGAAGGTCGGGATCAGCAGGCTCTCATAGCCGCCCCACGACCAGCCCATGCCGAACAGCTTCATGCCGTTCAGCATGGCGGCCACGGCTTCCCGGCTGCAGGGCTTCAGGACTAGGCCGAACAGGCCCGACGCACCCTTGAAGTCGCGCTGCCACAAGGCGTGGCCCGGATCGTCTGGCAGGGCCGGATGCAGCACCCGCGCCACCTCCGGGCGCTCTTGCAGCCACTGGGCGATGCGGATGCCGCTGGCCATGTGCCGCTGGAGCCGGACCTCCAGGGTGCGGAGTGCCCGGAGGACGAGCCAGCAGTCCTCCGGGCTGGTCGACATGCCGAGATCCTGGACGCCCTGGCGCAGCCGGGGGTGGATCTCCGGCGTGGAGGTGACAATCCCCATCATCAGGTCGGAATGGCCGCCCAGGTACTTGGTGGCGGCATGAACGGTCACGTCGACCCCATGCTCGTAGGGCTTGAAGAACAAGGGCGTGGCCCAGGTGTTGTCGAATACTACCAGGGCACCACGGGTATGGGCGATCTCGGCCACCCTCTTCACGTCGGTGACCTCGAAGGTGAGGGAGCCCGGGCTCTCCAGGTAGACGATGCGCGTTTCCGGCCGCATCCCCGCCTCGACCTGCTCGGGCTGGAGCGGATCGAAGTAGTCGACCGCCACGCCCATGCGCT
>NZ_WUJP01000037.1 GCF_009806515.1 Geminicoccus flavidas
TCAGCAGGTGGTCGGCAGTATGCCGGGTCGGCTGGTACACGTTGTCCGCGATCAGCACGTGGTCGCCTGCCTGCAGGAGGGCCAGGAGCGTCGCCACGATCGCGCCCTTTCCCGAGCCCACCGTCACCGCACCGCCGGCACCCTCCAGCGTCGCCACCGCCTCCTCCAGCGCGAAGGTCGTGGGCGTGCCGTAGCGGCCGTAATTAACGACGCCAGGCCCTGGCCTAGCCGAGAGCAGGGCGTCCATCGTCGGGAACAGGATGGTCGAGGCCCGCTGGATCGGCGGGTTGACGATCCCGTCATTCTGCTCGGGATCGCGCCCGAGCGTGGTCACTAGGGTCGCGTCGCGCATCCGTTCCTCCGAAAACCGCATGCGCGGGCTAGCACGGCAAGCCGGCCCGGCGAAGCCGGGGCTGACGTCCACTCGGGTGATTCCTGCCCGGTGGCGGTTGGCAGCCCGAAGTTTGCGTGCCATGCCTGTTAGCGGATCGGGAGTGTAGGGCTACACTTCCATGAATGACGGCCGGGATTGGCCAAGAACCGAGGGAGAGCCTATCATGCGTCTTTCGAGTCTGCTGGGCGCCTGCGCGCTGGTCGCGCTCGGAGCCACGGCGGCACAGGCCGGGCCCACCCTGGATGCAGTGAAGCAGAAGGGGTTCGTGCAGTGCGGCGTGAACGTGTCCGGCCTGCCGGGCTTCGCCTCGGTAAATAACGAGAACCAGTGGTCTGGCCTCGACATCGACCTCTGCAAGGCCGTGGCCGTGGCCCTGTTCAACGATCCGAATGCCGTGAAGTACACGCCGCTGAACGCCAAGGAACGGTTCACGGCGCTGCAGTCCGGCCAGATCGACATCCTGTCGCGCAACACGACCAACACGCTGTCGCGTGACTCAGCGCTGGGCCTCGATTTCCCGGTGATCAATTACTACGACGGCCAGGGCTTCATGGCCAAGAAGGCGCTGGGCGTCCAGTCGGCGCTGGAGCTGGATGGCGCCTCGGTCTGCGTCCAGGCCGGCACCACCACTGAATTGAACCTCGCCGACTTCTTCCGCGCCAACAACATGAACTACCAGGGCGTGGTGTTCGAGAACAACGACGAGGTGAACGCCGCCTACGAGGCCGGCCGCTGCGACGTGCTGACTACGGATGCCTCGGGCCTCTACTCGACCCGCACCAAACTGCAGAACCCGGACGACCACATGGTCCTGCCCGAGATCATCAGCAAGGAGCCGCTAGGGCCGAGCGTGCGCCATGGCGACGACGAGTGGGCCGACATCGTCCGCTGGTCGTTCTACGCGATGGTCCAGGCCGAGGAATTCGGCATCACCAGCGAGAATGTCGAGCAGATCGCGGGCGAGACCCAGAACCCCGACATTCAGCGCTTCCTCGGCAAGATTGACGAACTCGGCGCCGGGGTCGGCCTGCCCAACGACTTCGGCCTGCAGATCGTCAAGCAGATCGGCAATTACGGGGAGAGCTTCGAGCGCAATGTCGGCATGGGCTCGACGCTCAAGATCGAGCGCGGCCTGAACGCGCTGTGGACCGATGGCGGGCTGCAGTACGCCATGCCGTTCCGCTGACCGATCCGGCGAGGGCCGCGACATGCGGCCCTCGCCGCCATCGTGCTATTATCGCTGACCGCAGGGCCCAGCGAGCAACCAGGAGCGATCATGGCGCAGTCCGCACCAAGGCCGCCGGCCCGGCCGCCGTTTTGGAACGACCCGCTCGTTCGCTCGATCATCTATCAGGTGCTGGCCATCGGCCTCGTGTGTGCGGTCGGGTGGTACCTGATCCACAACACGATCACCAATCTCCAGCGCCTGGGCGTCTCCACGGGCTTCGGCTTCCTCGGTCGGCCGTCCGGCTTCGACATCTCGCAGGTCCTGATCGACTACAACTCGACCTACAGTTTCGGCCGGGCCTTCCTGGTGGGCCTGCTGAATACCGCGCTGGTGGCGGTCTGCGGCATCGTACTGGCCACGATCATCGGCTTCCTGGTCGGGATCGGCCGGCTGTCGCGCAACTGGCTGATCGCGCGGCTGTGCACCACCTATGTCGAGATCCTGCGCAACATCCCGATCCTCCTGCAGCTCATCTTCGTCTACACGCTGCTGGTCTCGGTGCTGCCGGCCCCGCGGGAAAGCCTGTCCATCGGCGAGACCGTGTTCTTGAACACGAGCGGCCTGTTCGTGCCGCGGGTGATCCCGCTGCCCGGGGCAGGGCTGTTCTTCCTGTCGATCCCGATCGCCGTGGTCCTAGCCTGGCTGTTCGCGCGCTGGGCGCGCATCCGGCGCGAGCGCACCGGGCATAGCCTGCCACGCAACTGGATCACGCTCCTGATCCTGGTGGGCCTGCCGCTCCTGACCTTCCTCGCGACCGGCCGGCCGGTCGAGCTGGAATACACCACGATCGGCCGCTTCCGCCCGCAGGGCGGCTTCGCCCTCCAGCCGGAGTTCGTGGCGCTGGTGCTGGGCCTGTCGATCTACACCGCCTCCTACATCGCCGAGATCGTCCGCTCGGGCATACTGGCGGTCAGCAAGGGCCAGATCGAGGCGGCCAGTGCTCTGGGCCTGGATCGCAGCCAGATCCTGCGCCTGGTGGTGGTACCCCAGGCGCTCAGGGTCATCGTGCCGCCACTCACCAGCCAGTACCTGAACCTCACCAAGAACAGCTCGCTGGGCGTGGCGGTGGGCTATCCCGACCTGTTCAGCGTGGCCGGCACCATCAACAACCAGACCGGGCAGGCCGTGGAGGTCATCGCCATCACCATGGCAGTCTACCTCTTGTTCAGCCTGATCACCTCGGCCTTCATGAACTGGTACAACGCGCGCATCGCGCTGGTGGAGCGCTGACGCCATGGCCACGGACATCGCCCCTCCCGCCGCCGCCACCGCGGAGCTGCCGCCGCCGCGCAGCTCGGTCGGCCCGCTGGCCTGGCTGAAGCAGAACCTGTTCGCCACGCCCAGGGACACGGTGCTCACCATCCTGGTGGTGCTGTTTCTCGCCTGGGTAGTGCCGCCTCTGCTGCGCTGGGCGATCTTCGACGCGACCATTTCCGGCACGACCCGCGACGTCTGCACCTTCGACGGGGCGTGCTGGACCGTCATCAAGATGCGGTTCGGCCAGCTGATCTACGGCCTGTATCCGCCGGAGGCGCGCTGGCGGGTCAATCTGGTGGCGGTGCTGCTGATCCTCTCGCTGGTGCCGCTGTTCCTGCCATGGCT
>NZ_WUJP01000038.1 GCF_009806515.1 Geminicoccus flavidas
GAAGCAGAAGCTGCTCTACGGGGCAGGGGTGCTGATCGTCCTGCCGATCGTGGCCAGCCTGATCCTGGAGGGCGGCTGGGGTGGCCTCCAGCTGGTCGAGACCAATCTCTGGGGCGGCTTGTTCCTGACCCTGCTGATCTCGTTCGTCGGCATCGCTGCCAGCCTGCCGATCGGCATCCTGCTGGCACTCGGCCGGCGCTCCAACATGCCGATCATCAAGGCCCTGTGCGTGACGCTGATCGAGATCGTCCGCGGCGTGCCGCTGATCACCGTGCTGTTCATGGCCTCGGTCATGCTGCCGCTGTTCTTCCCGCCGGGCTGGTCGATCGACAAGCTGGCACGGGCATTGATCGGCGTGTCGATCTTCAGCGGCGCCTACATGGCTGAGGTGATCCGTGGCGGCCTGCAGGCGATCCCCAAGGGCCAATACGAGGCCGCAGAGGCGATGGGGCTGAGCTACTGGCAGAGCATGGGGCTGATCATCCTGCCGCAGGCGCTGCGTCTCGTGATCCCCGGCATCGTCAACACCTTCATCGGCCTGTTCAAGGATACCTCGCTGGTGCTGATCATGGGGCTCTACGACCTGCTGGGCATCGCCCGAATGATCGTGGCCAGCCCGGAATGGCTGGGCCGCTCAATCGAGACCTATGTCGCTGCGGGGTTCGGCTTCTGGATCTTCTGCTACGCCATGTCC
Source organism: Geminicoccus flavidas (assembly GCF_009806515.1). Lineage (GTDB taxonomy): Bacteria > Pseudomonadota > Alphaproteobacteria > Geminicoccales > Geminicoccaceae > Geminicoccus > Geminicoccus flavidus. The sequence goes on from NZ_WUJP01000038.1 coordinate 695, forward strand.
CGGTACAGCCAGCGCCTGGAGCGCAAGCTGCATACCGGCCACAAGCATTGACGGAGAGGGCGCGCATGAGCAGCGGGGCTATGATCCAGCTGGACCAGGTCAACAAGTGGTACGGCCAGTTCCACGTGCTCCGGAATGTAAACCTGTCCGTCGAGAAGGGGCAGAAGGTCGTGGTCTGCGGGCCGTCGGGCTCCGGCAAGTCGACCATGATCCGCTGCATCAACCGGCTGGAGGAGCACCAGCAGGGCCGCATCGTGGTGAACGGGATCGAGCTGACCTCGGACGTGAAGAACGTCGACGCGATCCGCCGCGAGGTCGGCATGGTGTTCCAGCACTTCAACCTGTTCCCGCATCTGACCGTGCTGGAGAACCTGACGCTGGCGCCGATCTGGGTGCGCAAGACTCCCAAGGCGGAGGCGGAGGCGATCGCGCGCCATTACCTGGAACGGGTGCGCATTCCCGAGCAGGCCGACAAATATCCGGGCCAGCTCTCGGGCGGCCAGCAGCAGCGTGTCGCGATCGCCCGGGCCTTGTGCATGAAACCGCAGATCATGCTGTTCGATGAGCCGACCTCGGCGCTCGACCCGGAAATGGTCAAGGAGGTCTTGGACACCATGGTGTCGCTGGCCAACGAAGGCATGACCATGATCTGCGTGACCCACGAGATGGGCTTCGCCAAGGCGGTCGCAGACTTCGTGGTGTTCATGGACAAGGGCGAGGTCGTCGAGCAGGCAGCGCCAACCGAATTCTTCGGCAACCCGCGCAGCGACCGGACCAAGCTGTTTCTCAGCCAGATCCTGGCGCACTGAAAGGTGCGCCGTCCCGGTGGCCGGCCGCACCGGACCGCCCGCCAGGACGGCGCTGTCGTGCTTACAGCTGGTCCTTGACGTCCTCGGCACTGTCAGAGAGCGCGTCACCGCCGGCGCTGATGTCCTCGCCGGCACCGCTGATGGTGTTGCAGGCAGCAAGGGAGCCGGCCATGAGGCCGAGCATCATCATGGTGAACAGGATACGGCGGATCGACATGGCTGAACTCCTCGGGTCTGGATGTTCGCCGCGCATATGTCCTACGGCGGCGCGGGTGTAGGATGAACATCCACCCGTGCGAAGCGTTCCCGATATGTCATAACTAGTCTACCCGGTAATATACCGTCGTGCCCGACACACCCACACCCGCCGTGCTCGTCTACCGGGATCGCCTGCTGGCGCCGCCGGAAGGATTCGTCCCCCGCCAGTATCTGGCGTTCACCGAGCTGCGCCCGGTATTCCTGGGTTGCCGCCGCGACGCCGGCTTCACCGACCTGACGCACGAGGCTGCAATCCTGGGCGCGTTGCCCGGCGTGCAGCCCTGGCAGGTGCCCCTGTTCCGCCAGGCCGGGATCGTCCCGGACCGGCTCCTGCGCTGGGCGCGCGGCCATGACGTGCGCATCGTCCATGCCCAGTTCGGCCGCGGTGGTGCCCTAGCACTACCGATCGCCCGGGCGCTGGGCGTGCCGCTGGTGGTGACGTTCCATGGCGGCGATGCCAGCAAGCGCAGCCATTTCCGCCGTTCCTGGCCGTTCCGCACGATCTTCCAGCGGCGCTGGCCGGACCTGCAGCGCGAGGCCAGCAAGTTTCTATGCGTCTCAGGCTTTGTGCGCCGGCTCCTGCTGGAGCGCGGCGTGCGCGAGGACCTGCTGAGCGTCCATCATCTGGGCGTGGAGATGCCGCCCATGCCGCCGGCCACCCGGCCGCGCGGCAACCGGCTGCTGTGCGTCGGCCGCCTGGTGCCCAAGAAGGGTTTTGCCGATGCCATCGCGGCCCTGGCCGCCGCGCGTGTCCGGGGCCACGATGTGGAACTGGACGTGATCGGAGACGGCCCCTTGCGCGCCGACCTGGCGGCCGCCGCCTCCGGTCACCCTGTCCGCTTCCTGGGCTGGCAGCAACCGGACCAGGTCGCGGCCGCCATGGCGGAGGCCATGGCCCTGTTGGTGCCGAGCCGGGTGGCGGCCAGCGGCGATGCCGAGGGCCTGCCGACCGTGGTGCTCGAGGCGCAGGCGCGCGGCCTGCCGGTGATCGCGACCCGCCATGCCGGAATCCCGGAGGCGGTGAGCCACGACGTAACTGGCTTGCTCGCGGCCGAAGGCGACGTCGCGGCCCTGGCGGACGCGATCGGCCGGCTTGCCGGCGACGAGCATCTCTGGCAGCGCCTGCGCGACCAGGCGCTGCATTCGGTGCGCGCGGAGTTCGACGCGGTGCGCCAGTCCCAGCGCCTGGAGCGCCGCCTCCTGGCATTGCTCTAGCGCCGCGGCTTGCACCACCGGTCGATCGACCCGACATTCCCCACGGATGGGCAGCAGAACCGAGGAGGAAGCATGGACGGTCTGGTCGCCGTCGAACTGGACGGGCGCGCGGTGCTCCGCATCGGCGGCCCGGACCGCACCGGCTTCCTGCAGAACCTGGTCAGCGCCGACGTGACCCGGGTGGCTGGCGGGCATGCCGTTTGGAGCGCCCTGCTCACCCCTCAGGGCAAGTACCTGGCCGACTTCTTCCTCTACCCGTCCGAGGACAGCTTCCTGCTGGATACGGAGGCCGAACTCGCGGCCGACCTCCTGCGGCGCCTCACCCTCTACCGGCTGCGTGCCAAGGTCACCATCGAGCAGCCGGAACCGGCGCTGCGGGTGTTCGCGCTGCTGGGCGGCGGTGCTGCGGCCGCCGTCGGCCTTCCTTCGGAGCCAGGTGCCTGCCGTTCCGTGCCGGGCGGCATCGCTGCCGTGGACCCGCGGCCCGTGGAACTCGGTGTGCGGATGGTGAGCGACCGAATGCCGGAGCTGCCGATGGCCCGGCCCGGCAGTTTCACGGACTGGGACCGCGCCCGGCTGGCCGCGGGCGTGCCAGACGGCACCCACGACCTAGTGGTCGAAAAGACCACCCTCCTGGAAGCCGGCTTCGACGAGCTGGGCGGCGTAGACTTCGCCAAGGGCTGCTATGTCGGGCAGGAACTCACCGCGCGCATGAAGTATCGCGGCCTCCTGAAGAAGCGGCTCCTGCCGGTGGCGATCGATGGCGAAGCTCCGCCTCCGGGCACGCCACTGCTGGGCCCGGACGGCCGCGAGGCCGGCGAGATGCGCTCCTCCTGCGGGGAGCTGGGACTGGCGCTGGTGCGGCTGGAAGCAGCCGACCAGGAGCTCAGCGCCGGTGCTAGCCGGCTCCAGGTGCGCCGGCCGGCCTGGCTACCGCCTGGCTAGTTCGGCCGGGTGCGGATCGCCGCCTGGGCTGCCGCCAGCCGGGCGATCGGCACGCGGTAGGGCGAGCAGGACACATAGTCCAGGCCGACCTCGTGGCAGAAGGCCACGGAGGCGGGATCGCCGCCATGCTCGCCGCAGATGCCGAGCTTGAGGTCCGGCCGCTTCGCCCGGCCGCGCTCCTTGGCGATCCGGATCAGCTCGCCCACGCCGTCCTGGTCCAAGGTCTGGAACGGGTCGGCCTGGAAGATGCCTTCCTGCAGGTAGCGCTCCATGAACTTGCCGCTGTCGTCGCGCGACAGGCCCAGCGCCATCTGGGTCAGGTCGTTGGTGCCGAAGCTGAAGAAGGCGGCGTGCTCGGCGATGGCGGCGGCCTGCAGTGCTGCCCGCGGCAGCTCGATCATCGTCCCGATCAGATAGGTCAGCTCGCGGCCGCTCTCGCCGATCACCTGCCGCGCCGTCGCTTCGACCCGGCCCTTGATCAGCTCCAGCTCGCGCGCCATGCCGATCAGCGGGATCATCACCTCCGGAATGACGGTCTCGCCCGTCCTGCCCCAGACCTCGACCGCCGCCTCGAAGATGGCGCGCGCCTGCATCTCGTAGATCTCGGGGAACAGCACGCCCAGCCGGCAGCCACGCAGGCCCAGCATCGGGTTGGCCTCGGTGAGCTCGGCCAAGCGCCGCTTGACCACCTTGGGCTCGACCCCGGCAGCCGCCGCCACCTCGGTGATCTCGTGCGGCTCATGCGGCAGGAACTCGTGCAGCGGCGGGTCGAGCAGCCGGATGGTAACTGGCAGGCCCTGCATGATGGTGAACAGCTCGACGAAGTCTCGGCGCTGCATTGGCAGGATCTTGGACAGGGCACGGGTGCGCCCTGCCCCGTCCTCGGCCAGGATCATCTCGCGCATCGCCAGGATGCGCTCGTCCTGGAAGAACATGTGCTCGGTGCGGCAAAGCCCGATGCCCTCGGCGCCGAACCGCCGCGCCGCGCGCGCATCCAGCGGCGTCTCGGCATTGGTGCGGACCTTGAGGGTGCGCGCGCGGTCGGCCCACTCCATCAGCGTGGCGAACTCGCCGGAGAGCTGCGGCTCCACGGTCGGCACCTTGCCCAGCATCACCGTGCCGCTGCCGCCGTCCACCGTAATCAGGTCGCCCTCGACCACCTTGGTGCCGCGCACGTAGAAGCAGCGATTCTCGTAGTCGATCAGCAGGTCGCCGGCCCCGCACACGCAGGCCTTGCCCATGCCGCGTGCCACCACCGCCGCGTGGCTGGTCATGCCGCCCCGGCTGGTGAGGATGCCTTCCGCCGCATGCATGCCGTGGATGTCGTCGGGCGAGGTCTCGATCCGGACCAGGATCACCTTCTCGCTGGCCGCGGCCCGGCGCTCGGCCACGTCCGCCGAGAACACGACCTTGCCGGACACCGCACCCGGTGAGGCCGGCAGGCCCTTGCACAGGATGGTCTTCTCGGCCTTGGGGTCGAGGGTCGGATGGAGCAACTGGTCGAGGGAGGCCGGGTCCACCCGGAGCACCGCCTCCTCCTCGGTGAGGATGCCGGCCTGCGCCATCTCCACCGCGATCTTGAGCGCTGCCTGCGCGGTGCGCTTGCCGGTGCGGGTCTGCAGGACGAACAGCTTGCCCTTCTCGATGGTGAACTCGATGTCCTGCATCTCCCGGTAGTGCCCTTCCAGTTTCTGGAAGAGCGCCGTGAGCTCAGCATAGGACTGGGGCAGCACCTCCTCCATGGACGGCAGGTCATTGCCGTCCTGCTCTCCCATCCTGCGGGTGAGCGGCTGCGGCGTGCGGATGCCGGCGACCACGTCCTCGCCCTGGGCGTTGACCAGGAACTCGCCGTAATAGGCGTTCTCGCCGGTGGACGGGTTGCGGGTGAACGCCACGCCCGTGGCGCAGTCATTGCCCATGTTGCCGAACACCATGGCCTGCACGGTGACGGCCGTGCCCATGGCGGCGGAGATGTCGTGGAGCCGCCGGTAGGTGACGGCGCGCGGCGTCATCCAGGAGCCGAACACCGCACCGATCGCCGCCCAGAGCTGGTCCTTGGGGTCCTCGGGAAACGGCCGGCCGGTCTCCTTCCGGACGATCGCCTGATACTGGCGGACCAGTTCCTCCAGGTCCTCGGCGCCGAGGTCGGTGTCGAACCTGGCGCTGCGGTCGCGCTTGAGGTCCTCCAGCGCCTCCTCGAAGAGGTAGTGGTCGACACCCAGCACCACGTCGCCGAACATCTGGATGAAGCGGCGGTAGCTGTCGAAGGCGAAGCGGCGGTCGCCGCTGCCCTTGGCGAGCCCCTCGACGGTCCGGTCGTTCAGGCCGAGATTTAGGACGGTGTCCATCATGCCCGGCATGGAGACTGGCGCGCCGGAGCGGACCGAGACCAGCAGCGGCTGCTCGGGATCACCGAAACCGCGGCCGAGCATCTGCTCGACCCTGCCCAGCGCTGCCGCAACCTGGTCGGCCAGCTCGGCCGGGTAGTTCTTCCCGTTGGCGTAGTAGTGCGCGCAGACCTCGGTGGTGATGGTGAAGCCCGGCGGCACCGGCAGGCCCAGCTTGGCCATCTCGGCGAGGTTGGCGCCCTTGCCGCCCAAGAGCTGCTTCATGCCCGCAGCACCTTCGGCCGAGCCGCCGCCAAAGCCGTAGACCCATTGCGCCATGCTCAACCTCGTCCCCTTGCTGCCGTGCAGCCGTCCGTCTCAGGTCCGGGCGGCTGCGCCCGGACTGTCCTCGACCGCGCCGAAATCCGCTACCGCACTTAGTGCAGCCTGAATGGTGGACAACAGGAACAGTCGATTTCGCCGCAGGGCGGCATCATCCACGTTCACCAGCACCTTGTCGAAGAACTGGTCCAGCACGGGACGCAGGGCCGCGAGCGCCGCCATGGCGCGGCCGTAATCCTCGGCCGCCAGCGCCGAATCGATCTCGCTGCCAGCGGCATCCAGGCCTGCAGCCAGTGTTCGCTCGGCCGGATCGACCAGCAGATCCGCGGCCGGGCGGCCGGCATAGCTGGCCCGGTCCTTCTTCTCCTCGATCCGCACGATATTGGTGGCACGGCGCCAGGCGGCCAGGAGGTTGGCGCCGTCCTCGGTGGCCAGAAAGCCCTGCAGCGCAGCCACCCGGGCCAGGATCCGCACCAGATCGTCGTCACCGCCCTGGGCCACCACCGCCAGGATCAGGTCGTGCCGGACGCCCGAAGCCCGCTGCTGGACCTGCAGGCGGTCGATGAAGAAGCCCAGCAGCTCCCGGCTGAGTGCTGCCGCGTCGACACCTGAGAAGCGCTGGCCATAGAGCCTATGCGCCTGGGCGAACAGCTCCAGGAGCGGCAGGCGCAGCCGGTTCTCGACGATCAGCCGGATCACGCCCAGCGCTGCACGGCGCAGGGCGAACGGGTCCTTCGAGCCGGTCGGCCGGATGCCGGCGGCGAAGAAGCCGGTCAGCGTGTCGATCTTGTCGGCCAGCGCCACCGCGACCGAAACAGGAGCGGACGGGCAGAGGTCGTCCGGACCCTTGGGCGCATAATGCTCCGCCACGGCCTGGGCCACCGCGTCCGGCTCACCCTGGTGACGAGCATAATAGCCGCCCATCACCCCCTGGAGCTCCGGGAACTCACCGACCATGCCGGTCACGAGGTCGCACTTGGCCAGCAGGGCCGCCCGCTCCGCCGCCAGCCGGTCGCCCTCGGGGATCAGGCCGGCGATGAAGCCGGCCAGCGCCACCAGACGCTGGACCTTGGCCTCGAGTGTGCCGAGCTCGGCATGGAACACCATGCGGCCGAGCTGCGGCAGGCGAGCCTCCAGTGGCTGCTCGCGGTCCTTGGCCCAGAAGAACTTGGCATCCCACAGCCGCGCGCGCAGCACCCGTTCGTTGCCGGCTATCACCGCAGCACCGCCGTCCAGCGTCTCACGGTTGGCGACGAACACGAACCGGTCGCCCAGCGAGCCGTCGGCCCTGCGGGTGGCGAGGTATTTCTGGTGCTCGCGCATGGAGGTCACCAGCACTTCGGCCGGCAGCTCCATGAAGCTGGCCTCGATCCGGCCGATCAGCGGCACCGGCCACTCCGCCAGTCCCTTGAGCTCCTCGACGAGGCCAGGATCCTGCTCCAGCGTCAGCCCGGCGCCGCTGGCCAGCTCAGCGGCCCTGGCGAGGATCAGCTCGCGGCGCCGGTCCTGGTCGAGCATGACCTTGGCCGCCTCCAGCTTCGTCGCGAAGTCGGCGAAGCTTGTGACCTCGATCGGTCCTGGCGCCATAAAGCGATGGCCGAAGCTGGTGCGGCCGGCGACCAGGCCGGCGAATTCCACCGGCACTACCTCGCCGTCCAGGACGCAGAGGATGGACTGGAGCGGGCGCACCCAGCGCGCCTCGCCCGTGCCCCAGCGCATGGATTTCGCCCAGGGAAACTGCGCCAGCACCCGCTCGACCAGCGGCTTGACGACCTGGCCGGCCGGCAGACCTGGCTGGTCGGAGAGCGCATAGAGCACCACGCCCTTCTTGCCCTCGTCGCGCTCCTCCAGTCGGTAGTCCTGGCCGGCCAGGCTGGCGAAGAAGCCGTCCTTCGCGCGCTGGGGCGCATCCACCCTGGGCCCGCGCTTCTCGACCACCCGGTCCGCCTGGCGGGCGGGCAGCCCATCCGCCACCAGCGCCAGGCGGCGCGGCGTGGCGAAGCTGCGGATGTCGACGGGGCTGAGCCCGGCCTCGGCCAGCCCTGCCCCGATCAGGCGCGCCAGGTCGGCGCGCGCCTGGTCCTGCATTCGCGCCGGGATCTCTTCGGAGAACAACTCGAGCAGCAGCTCAGCCACGGGCCGCCTCCCCGGTCTGGGTGGCGAGCCATGCCTCGGCGCAGCCCTTGGCCAATGCCCGCACCCGGCCGATATAGGCTTGCCGCTCGGTCACCGAGATGACGCCGCGTGCGTCCAGGAGGTTGAACAGGTGGCTGGCCTTCAGGCACTGGTCGTAGGCCGGCAGCGGCAGGTTCCGCGCCAGGATGCTCTGGCAGTGCCGTTCCGCATCGTCGAAGTGGCGGAACAGGATCTCGGTGTCGGCGTACTCGAAGTTGAACGCCGAATATTCGCGCTCGGCCTGGTGGAAGACCTGGCCGTAGGTGAAGCCCTTGCCGTTGAAGTCCAGGTCGTAGACGTTCTCCACGCCCTGGATGTACATGGCGAGCCGCTCCAGCCCGTAGGTCAGCTCGCCCGACACCGGCCGGCAGTCGATGCCGCCCACTTGCTGGAAATAGGTGAACTGGCTGACCTCCATCCCATCGCACCAGACCTCCCAACCGAGGCCCCAGGCGCCGAGTGTCGGACTTTCCCAATCGTCCTCGACAAAGCGCAGGTCGTGCATCTCCGGATCGACGCCCAGCGCATAGAGCGAGCGCAGGTAGAGCTCCTGCAGGTCCGGCGGCGACGGCTTCAGGATCACCTGGAACTGGTAGTAGTGCTGCAGCCG
>NZ_WUJP01000039.1 GCF_009806515.1 Geminicoccus flavidas
GTTGGGGTTCTCGCCATAGCGCCCGTCGGTCGGGCGCCGGGACGGCTGCACATAGGCGGCGTTCCAGCTCTGGGGACCGAGCGCCCGCAGTGTGGTCGCCGGATGGAAGGTGCCGGCACCCACCTCCATGTCGTAGGGCTGCAGGATGACGCAACCCTGATCGGCCCAGAAGCGCTGCAGGGTGAGGATGAGGTCCTGGAAGCCCGGTCGGCCCTGGTCGCGCAAAATGGTCTCCGTGGAGTGCCCATGAATCGAGGTGGCGCGGACCTTAGTGGTGCCGCCAGAGGCGGGCAAGGCGGCGCGCCGGGGGTGCTAGCGCCGGTCGCAGTCGCACCATTTGTCCTTGGGTAGGAAGGTGCCGCAGCGCGGGCAGGCGCTGAGCTCCACCGTCCGGGGGTTGCCGCGCGGCATGGCCTGGCTTCTCGCCCGCTCCTTGGCCCGCGAGCGCATCATGATCACGATCACGCCGATCACCAGGACCAGCAGCAGGAGCTTGCCGACGGAAAGCGTACCGAACATCGTCCCGCTCTACAGCCCGAACCGCGCGAACGCCAGCCGCTCCTCGGCCAGGTCCAACAGCTCGCCACCGAGCCCGGCCATGCCGAGCCGCCGCTGCAGCCAGGAGCGGCGCCGGCCATAGGCCCGCAGGCGCAGTTCGTCGCCAAAGCGCGCCCGCAGCACGGCTTCCGGCGTACCCAGCGTGTCCACCAGGCCCAGGGCCTGGGCACGTGCGCCCGACCAGACCCTGCCGCTGAAGATCTCGCTGTCGTCGCCGGTGAGCCTCCCGCCGCGCCTTGCCCGCACATGCTCGATGAATGCGTGGTGGATGTCGGCCTGGATCTCGTCCAGCAGTTCCAGGTCCTGTGGCGATTGCGGCCGGAACGGGTCGAGCAGTGCCTTGCGCTCGCCACGCGCCCGGATGCGCCGCTCGATTCCGAGCTTGGCGATGGCCTCGGTGAAGCCGAAGCCGGCCGAGATCACCCCGATCGAGCCAATCAGCGAGCAGCGGTGCGCGAACATCTCGTCGCCGGCGCAGAGCAGCCAGTAGCCGCCCGAAGCGGCCACGTCCTCGGCGAACGCCAGAACTCGCTTCTTCTTCCGCTCGGCCAGTAGCCGGATCTTCTCGCCGATCAGCGCGGACTGAACCGGCGATCCGCCCGGACTGTTCACCAAGATCGCGACGGTGTCGGTGCTCTTGTGGGCGAACGCCTGAGCCAGCATCGCCTCCACGGCGGCGAGCGTCAGCCCGTTGCGGCCGGGCATGCTGCCGATCACGCCGGACAGGCGGACCACCGGCACCACCGGCCCGCGCTTGAGCGGCCAGAACCGTCGAAACTTCATCGAGCGCTTCCACTTTCCCGATCGCCTGCGGCCCAGTCGATCGCACCCCCGTCCTCCAGGATGTGCCGGGCCGCCTGGGTCCATCTGCCATCCTGCCCATGCAGGACGAGGCCGGGCAAGAGCATGTCCGGGCTGCGATCCCCCTTGCGCGCCCGGATCAGCACCCGGGAGGCGGGCTGCTCCGCGCGGGGGTGGACCGGGAGGATCCGGATGCCGCCAGCCTTGCCGGCGAGGCTGCCGAGTGCCGGTGCCATCCGGTCGGCGCGCAGGATCACCACGACCTCCCCGCGCGAACGGCACAGCCGCAGGCAGTGGCCCAGCCAGTCGGACAGCGCCATGCCGCCGAAGCGGGCAAGGTCCCGGGCGGGCTCGTGGGCCCGGGACGAGGCAGGATGGTGAAAGGGCGGGTTGCTCAGCACCAGGTCGAAGCCCCGGTCGCGAAAGCCAGCCAAGTCCGCCGCTACCGCTGTGAAAGAGCCCTGCCGGCCGTTTAGTGCCGCATTGGCTGAGGCGGCGGCCAGCGCGGTCTCGTTCACGTCGAGGGCGGTCACCTGGAGGTCCGTGGCGCGCGCCAGCAGGCATAGGCCCACCACGCCGGTGCCGCTGCCGGCGTCGAGGACCCGCTGCGGGCCCGGCACCGGTGCTGCCGCAGCGAGCAGGACCCCGTCGATGGCCGGCCGTGGCAACTCGGGCTGGTCGATCATGGCGACCCTGCCCTGCAAGAGGCCGAACCTGGCGGTCATTGCGACCTTGCGGCGCGGGAAGCGGCAAAGTGCGGGCGGCACTCCGCCCTCAGGCACCGGTCGGTTTGCCACCGCTCGGCGGCCCATGGTAGCAACGCCGCGCCGCATCCGGCGCTGCACATCATCAGGCGGGCCACAAGCCGAGGACGACGGAGTTGAGTTTGGCGCCTCTTTCCGATGACACGACTCCGACGGTGGCGAGGACCAGCCTGGACGGCCCGCTCGCTCTGGTGGCCCCCGAGATGCAGAAGGTCAACAGCCTGATCCTCGACCGCCTGCAGAGCGAGGTGTCGCTGATCCCGGAGCTGGCGCGCCACCTCATCGCCGCGGGCGGCAAGCGGATCCGCCCGGTGCTGACCCTGCTCGCCGCCAAGCTGTGCGGCTATCAGGGTGAGCGGCATGTGGCGCTCGCGGCCTGCGTCGAGTTCATCCATACTGCCACCCTCCTGCACGACGACGTGGTCGACGAGAGCGATCTTCGGCGCGGCCGCAGCACGGCCAACGCGGTCTGGGGCAACAAGGCTCCGGTGCTGGTCGGCGACTTTCTGTTCAGCCGGGCGTTCATGATGATGGTGGACGACGGCTCCCTGCGGGTGCTGCAGATCCTCTCCCGGGCCTCGGCGGTGATCGCCGAGGGCGAGGTCGAGCAGCTCGTCACCGCCAACGACACCTCCTCTACCGAAGCCGCCTACCTGCACATGATCGCGTCCAAGACCGCGGCGCTGTTCGAGGCGGCGGCCCAGGTGGGTGCGGTGGTGGCCGAGCGCCCGGTGGCCGACGAGCGGGCGCTCGCCACCTATGGCCGCTCGGTCGGCGTCGCCTTCCAGCTGGTCGACGACGCGCTCGACTACGGTGCCGGCAAGAGCCTCGGCAAGACGGTGGGCGACGACTTCCGTGAGGGCAAGATCACCCTGCCGATCCTGCTCGCCATCGCGCGCGGCAACAGCGAGGAGCGCGCATTCTGGAAGCGTTGCATGGAGACGATGGCGCAGGAGGACCAGGACCTCGAGCACGCGATCGGCCTCCTGCACCGGTACAGCGCCATTGACGACACCATCAAGCGCGCTGAGGGCTATTGCGCTGAAGCCAAGGGGGCGCTGGCCGGCTTTCCCGACAGCCCGGCCAAGCAGGCACTACTCGATCTGGCCGACTTCGCGGTGCACCGGGCGTTCTGACCAGGAACCCACTTGCGCGGGAGCGTCCTGGCGGCTATCTCCCGCGCACCGCAGGATCGGGGCGTAGCTCAGCTTGGTAGAGCGCTTGCTTCGGGAGCAAGAGGCCGGAGGTTCAAATCCTCTCGCCCCGACCAGTCGCGGCAGACCCTCCAACATGCACTGCACACGGCTTGAGGCCCTTGTTGGCCGATATGAGCCGCACCCGTCACAGAGCCTCCACGAACACGTGCTGATTGCGGCGCAGCGAGTGGAGGACGGACTTCATGACTCTTCTCGATTGGGCCGGTGCCTTCTGCATCGCCGCGATCGTCGTCAATACGCTCAGCATCATCATGGCCGGCTGGCGCTGCCGGCCATCACGCCGACCTCCGAAGGTGGGCCTGCCGCCCGTCTCGATCGTCCGGCCGCTGTGCGGCCTGGACCATTTCAGCGCGACGACGCTGCGCTCCGGCTTCAAGCTGGATCATCCGCACTACGAATTGATCTACTGCGTAGCATCGGCGAGCGACCCGGTGCTGCCGCTGGTGCGCCGGCTGATCGCTGAGCATCCAAGAGTGCCGGCACGGGTCCTGGTCGGTGACGAGCCAGTCAGCGGCAATCCGAAGCTCAACAATTGCATGCGCGGCTGGCAGGCCGCCCGGCACGACTGGATCGTCCTAGCCGATGCCAACGTCCTGATGCCGCCGGACTATCTGCGCCGCCTGCTCACCGCCTGGCGGGCGGACACGGGCGTGGTGTCGTCCGCCCCGGTGGGAACGGAGCCGTCAGGCTTCTGGGCCGAGGTCGAATGCGCCTTTTTGAACAGTCTGCAGGCCCGCTGGCAGTATGTCGGCGAATGCCTGGGGCTGGGCTTCGCCCAGGGCAAGAGCCTTCTGTTCCGCCGCAGCCTGCTGGACCAAGCGGGCGGCCTGGCAGCACTGGGTGCGGAGCCGGCCGAAGACGCGGCGGCGACCAAGCTCGTCCGCCGCATGGGGCTGAAGGTCCATCTGGTGGACACGCCGTTCGCGCAGCCGCTGGGCCCACGCACCATGCAGGAAGTCCTCTCACGCCAGCAGCGCTGGGCGAGGCTGCGCCGCGCCACCTTCCCCTGGTTCTTCCTGCCCGAGATCTTGACCGGCCCGCTCCTGCCGCTGGCAGCCGGCTGCCATGCGGCGGGCCTCGTGGGCATCGGCCCGTGGCCAGCGGCCGCCGCCATCTTGTCGGCCTGGTATCTGCCGGAGCTGGCGCTGTGCCGGGTGACTGGCTGGCGGCATGGCTGGCGCAGCCTGCCCGCGATGCTGACCAGGGACATCGCGATGCCCTGCCTGTGGCTTTCCGGCTGGCTGGGCAGCGACTTCACCTGGCGGGGCAGCGCCATGACGGTGCGGGAAGCGCGCCCGTAGAAGGGGATGGACCCGGCCGGTGGCCCGGCCGGATCCGCCACGTGATCAGGGCAGCGTGTAGCTGGTCTTGACCGTGGTGTAGAACTCCGCGGCGTAGCGCCCCTGCTCGCGCGAGCCGTAGGAGCTGCCCTTCCGGCCGCCGAACGGCACGTGGTAGTCCACGCCCGCGGTCGGCAGGTTGACCATCACCATGCCAGCATCCGATGCCTTCTTGAAGTGGCTGGCGTGCTTCAGGCTGGTCGTGCAGATGCCGGAGCTGAGGCCGAACTCGGTGTCGTTGGCGACGTGGAGCGCCTCCTCGTAGTCCTTCACCCGGATCACGCTGACCACCGGGCCGAACACCTCCTCGCGGTTGATCCGCATGGACGGGGTGGTCTCGGTGAACAGGGCCGGCTGGAGGTAGAAGCCGGTCTTCTCCCGGTTCAGCCGCTCGCCGCCGAACACGAGCTTGCCGCCCTCCTTGCGCGCGATGTCGATATAGGAGAGGTCCTGATCGAGCTGGTTCTGGTCGACCACCGGGCCGATCTGGGTGCCCGGCTTGAGCGCATCGTCGACCACCAGCGCCTTGGTCGCCTCGACCGTGGCGGCCACGAACTTGTCGTGGATCCCTTCGGTGACGATCACCCGCGAGGACGCGGTGCAGCGCTGGCCGGTGGAATAGAAGCCGCTCTGGACCGCGCAGTTGACCGCCGTCGCGAGGTCGGCGTCGTCCAGCACCACGAGCGGGTTCTTGCCGCCCATCTCGAGCTGGAACTTGCACAGCCGTGCGGCAGCGGCCGCCGCGACGCGCTTGCCGGTCGCGACCGAGCCCGTGAAGCTGATCGCGTTCACCCGCGGGTCGTCCAGGAACACCTGGCCCACCACCGAGCCCCGGCCCATGACCAGGTTGAACACGCCTTCCGGCACGCCCGCCTCGATGATGATCTTCGCCAGCGCATGGGCCGAGCCCGGCACCAGGTCGGCGGGCTTGAACACCACCGTGTTGCCGTAGGCGAGCGCCGGCGCGATCTTCCAGGCCGGGATCGCGATCGGGAAGTTCCAGGGCGTGATCAGGCCCACCACGCCGATCGGGTCGCGGCGCATGTCGACCTCGATGCCCGGGCGCACCGAATCGACCCGCTCGCCCGTGATGCGCAGGGCCTCGCCGGCGAAGAACTTGAAGATCTGGCCGGCCCGGGCGACCTCGCCGATGCCTTCCGGCAGGGTCTTGCCCTCCTCGCGGGAGAGCAGCCGGCCGAGCTCTTCCTTGCGCGCCAGGATCGTGTTGCCGACCTTGTCGAGCAGGTCGGCGCGTTGCTGGATCGGGCTGAACTGCCAGGTCTTGAGCGCTTCCTTGGCTGCCGTGATCGCCTCCTTGGCCTGGGCGGCGTCGGCCTGGGCGTATTCACCGACCACGTCGTCCAGGTCGGATGGATTCACGTTGCGCGAAACGGACGCACCGTCGACCCAGGCGCCGGCGATGTAGTTCTGATGAACGCTCAATCTCTTCACTCCTTCGAAAGCCGGCCCGACAGAGGCCGCGCCCGAGCCTCACATGGGCAGCCCGGCATCGCTCTGCCACCCGTGCCGTGCTACCAGCCCGGCACAACTTGCGCGCAACGGGAGGCGCTTTTCGCATGAGCGGCATTGATCACGATCTGTTCCAGCACCTGGCCGGGTTCGACACGCCCACGATCTGCAACGCGCTGGAGGTGGCGCGGGGCTTCCGCTCGACTGAGGGCTACACGCTCCAGCCGCTCGTCTGCGCCTTCCCCGACCTGAAGCCGATCGTGGGCTTTGCCCGCACGGCGACGATCCGTGCCACCCGGCCGAACGAGCGCAAGGGCGAGGAGGCACGACAGCACCGGATCGGCTACTACGAATACGTCTGCTCCGAGCCGCATCCGACCATCGCCCTGATCCAGGATCTGGACGAGCACAAGGGTACCGGCGCCTTCTGGGGCGAGGTTAACACCGCCGTGCACAAGGGCCTGGGCGTGCTCGGCTGCGTGACCGACGGCTCGATCCGCGATCTCGATATGATCGCACCAGGCTTCCAGCTCCTGGCCGGCTCGGTCGGGCCGAGCCATGCCTTCGTCCACTGCGTGGAGTACGGCATCGACGTGACCGTGGCTGGCATGCAGGTCCGGCATGGCGACCTGATCCATGCCGACCGCCACGGCGCCACCGTGATCCCACTCGACCTCCTGCCGAAGCTGCCCAACGCGATCGACCTGTGCATCCGCCAGGAGCGGCCGATCCTGGAAGCCGCCCGCTCCAGCGATTTCAACATCGAGATGCTGAAGCGGGCGATGGCCGAGGCCGACGAGATCCACTGAGCCGGGTTGGGCGGCCGGGTTCAGCCGCGCTTCAGCTCGGCACCCGGCCAAAGCCTGGCGCCGGCCCGTTCGTGGCGCACATGCCACGTGGGCGCCACCCCCAGCGCATCGGCGGCATGCTGGCCCCAGCGGAGGTTATCCAGATAGGCACGGGCGATCGCGACCAGGTCGGCATGGCCCTGGGCCAGCACCTGCTCGGCCTGTTCCGGATTAACCAGCAGGCCCACCGCCTGGACCGCCGTGCTGTCGCCCACGGCCTGCTTTACCTTCGCGGCGAGCGGCACCTGGTAGCCTGAGCCGATCGGCACGCGGATGTCCGGGCGGATCGCACCGGACGAGACGGTGATGTAGTCGACCCCGATCGTGGCCAGCTCCTGGCCCAGCCGTGCTGCGTCCTCCGGCGTGAAGCCGTCCTCGTGCCAGTCGCTGCCGGTGATGCGCGCGCCCAGGATCTTGTCGCGCGGCCAGACCAGGCGCAGGGCGGATGCGATCTCCAGCACGATCCGGATGCGGTTGGCGAAGCTGCCGCCATAGGCGTCCTGGCGCTGGTTGCTGAGCGGCGAGCAGAAGCTGTGCAGGAGGTAACCATGCGCCGCGTGCAGCTCGATTGCGTCGAACTCGGCGCACAGCGCCCGGCGCGCCGCCAGCACGAACGCCTCGCGGATCCTGTGGATGCCGGCTTGGTCGAGCTCGGCCGGCGGATTGTGCTTGGAATCGAACGGTATCGGGCTGGGCGCCACCGTGGTCCAGCCGCCCTGGTCCGGGCGGAGCTGGGCCCCGCCCCGCCAGGGCACGTCCGAGCTGGCCTTGCGGCCGGCATGGGCGAGCTGGATGCCGAACCGCTGCTCGGGCGCATAGGTCCGGATGTCGCGCAGGAGCTTCGCCAGCGCCGCCTCCTGATCGCTGTTCCAGATGCCCAGGTCTGCAGGCGTGATCCGGCCCTCGGGCAGGACCGCGGAGGCTTCCATGACCAGGAGCCCGGCCCCGCCGAGCGCCAAGCTACCGACATGCTGCTGATGCCAGGGTGCGATCAGGCCGTCCCGGGAGGCATACTGGCACATTGGCGAGATGGTGATGCGATTGGGCAGGCGGATGCCGCCGACCGTGACGGGCTCGAACAGCTTGACGCTCATCTGGTCCTGGAGCTCCCTGATCATAAGCGGCCGGATGGTGCCAGGGCTTGCGGGCGTTGTCTGGTAGTGCACGGGGCCTGGTAGCGCACGGGCTACAGGAACAGCCGGCCCTCGCCTACGCGCACCGCGCGGCCCGACACCTCGGCAGCCGCGTGGCCCGCCTCGTCCAGAAACGGCTTCAGGTAGATGGTGCTGGGCCGTCCCATGGCCACGCCCTGGACGATCTCCACCTGCTGGCCGGCACAGTCCGGCTCGTCCGCGAGCAGGAGCGCTGCCATCGCCGCGGCCGAGCTGCCGGTGGCGGGATCCTCGAACACGCCTTCCTGCGGGGCGAACATGCGCACGCTGAAGCTGGCGGGACCGGTGCGGGCGAACACGGTGAGCCCGGTGGCCGGCGACGGCATCAGTCGGGCGATCGCCGCATGGTCGGGCTCCAGCCGGTCGATCCAGGCCGGGTCGTGCACCTGGAGGAAGGCGAAGGTGGTGCCGGCCGTGGCGAGGCGGACCGGGCTTGCCACTTCCGCCTCGGTCAGGCCCACCGCAGCCGCAAGGGGCTCGGCCTGGACAATGCCGGCCAGGGCCGGCGGCAGCGGTGCGCGGAGGGTCGCGAGGCCATCCTCGATCCGCACCGGCACCGGCCCTGCCGGCAGGTCCAGGATCGCCTGGCCGGCCCCTTCGCTCGTCGGCAGCAGGCCCAGCTCGGCCAGCAGCACGGTGGTGCCGATGACCGGATGGCCAGCGAAACGGATCTCGGCGCCGGGCGTGAAGATCCGAACGGAGAACAGCGCCTCCTCGCGCTCTGGCGGGAACAGGAACAGCGTCTCGGAGAGGTTGAACTCGCGCGCGATCATCTGCATGCGCCGCTCATCCAGCCCGGCCGCATCGGGCAGGACCGCAAGCTGATTGCCGGCCAGCCTCGTCTGGGTGAACACGTCCAGCAGATGGTAGCGGTAGTCGGTCATCGGGCGGTCCCCGTCGGTCGTGAGCCCATTTAAAGCGGCAGATGGTACAGGGCCAAAAAGGCCAGGAGGGAGCTGCCGAGCGCCACGATGAACTGGCCGGACCAGCGCATCACGGCAAAGCCTACCAGCGCCCCGCCCCAGCCGGCCGGGCCCGCACTCCACACGGCCGGCGCCACCAGAGCCGCGAACACGGCACCTGGCACATGGCCGAACCAGGCTTCCAGGAAGGGGCCCGGCCGGAACCGGCGGATCAGGAGGAAGCCGCCGATCCGGGTGGCATAAGTGGCAAGACCCATCAGCAGGATGGCCAGCACGCCCTCAGGCCCGGCGGACATGCAGCCAAGCTCCCAGCAAGGAGCCGGCGAGCGCGCCGGCCAGGATGTACCAGGTGCCCGGCAGCACCGCCTTGGCCGCCAAGGCCACGGCGGCCGCCACCAGCCATGGGACCAGATCGCCCCTGCCCCGCCAGAAGCCAGCCAGCAGCACGACGAAGAAGCCAGTGATCAGCCAGGCGAACAGAGCCGGGTCGACGTCTCCGGTCAGGTTGCCCATGCCGTGGCCGGCGACGCCCGCCGAGAGCCAGGCCAGCCACAGCGCCGCCCCGGCACCCATCAGGAAGGCCGCGTCGCCGTGGCCGCGCCGCCGATCCGCGACGGCGACACCCCAGGATTCATCGGTCATCAGGTAGAGCGACAGCCAGGTCCGCGCCCGTCCCACCCCCTCGAACCAAGGCGCCACCGTGGCACCCATCAGCAAATGGCGGAGATTGATCACCAGCACCGCGATCACCATGGTCGCGATCGGCAGCGGCTCCTGCCAGAGCTCCAGGGCGACCAGCTGCGAGGCGCCGGCGAAGATCAGCATGCAGCTCAGCGCCACCTCCATGAGTGACATGCCCTTCTCGGCCGCAGCCACCCCGTAGACCAGGCCGAACGCGACCGCGGCCGGCAGGATCGGCAGCACGCCCAGGACGCCGCGCTGCAGGCCGGCGGCGCTGAACAATGCAGGCGAAGTTTCGGAACCGACCATGTAGCGATACATTCCCCGCCGATCGCGCGGATCTTGATTCATTGGCGAGCCGGCATCATCGGATTGACTCGGCACGTGAGTCAATCCGATGATCGGTTCATGAGCATCCAACGCAGTGACATTGCGGACGGGGGTCGCCCCGCCTACCGAGCCATCGCCGACGCGCTGGAGCGCGCTATTGGGGTGGGCGATTTCGGCCCTGGCGAGCGCCTGCCGCCGGTGCGCGATCTGGCCAAGAAGCTGGGTGTGACGGTCGGCACGGTGAACCGCGCCTATGTGCTGGCGCAGAGCCGCGGCCTGCTGACCGGCGAGGTCGGGCGCGGCACGTTCGTGCTGGCCAGGCCCGACCGGCAGAGCCGGATCCGGATCGCCGCCCAGGATGCTGCCAACGTGTCCGATCTCGTGGTGAACCAGCCGCCCTGCGTGCTCTCCGACGAGGAAGTCTCGGCCAGCGCCGCCCAGGCGCTCGCCGCGGGCGGCGCCGACCTGCTCGGCCGCTACCCGCCGACGGCCGGTCTCGAGCGGCACCGCGCAGCGCTGGCGTGCTGGGTCAGCCGGATCGGCATGCCGGCCACGGCCGATCAGGTGCTGATCACCGCCGGGGTCCATTCCGCGATTGCCGCGACCTGCCTAGCCGCCCTGCGCCCCGGCGACACGATCCTGGTCGACCAGCTCACCTATCCGGGCGCCCGGGACCTGCTGGGCAGCCTGAAGTTCCGGCTGGAGCCGGTCGCCACCGATGGCGACGGCGCCATGCCCGACAGTCTGGCGGCGGCGGCGCGTGCCCATGGCGGGCGGGCCTTCCTCACCTGCCCCACCCTGCACAACCCGACCGCGGTCACCATGCCGGACGACCGGCGCCGCCAGATCGCCCAGGTGATCGAGCAGAACGACCTGCTCCTGATCGAGGACGACATCTACGGCCACCTGCCGGCCGCCCGCCCGGTACCGATCTCGGTGCATCTGCCCGAGCGCGCGGTGCTGGTCAGCGGCCTGTCCAAGTGCTTGGCACCCGGGTTGCGGCTCGGCTACATCGTGGCCCCGCTCGACCGAGTGGGGTCGATCACCACTGCGCTGCACGACCTGCTGGTGGCCGCCTCGCCCTTGCCGGCGGAACTGTTCAGGTACTGGCTCGACACCGGGCAGGCCGACGAGGTGCTGGGCCGGATCCGGGCCGCGATCGCGCGCCGCCGCGAGATCGCGGGCGACCTGCTTGGCATGGCGCCGCCCGACGGCAGTCCGCATCTATGGCTGCCGCTCCCGCCTGCTTGGGGTGCCGGGCGGCTGGTCGAGGAGGCGGTGCGCCAGGGCATCTACCTGCCGCGCAGCGACGTGTTCCAGGTGGGCCGCACGGCACCGTCGCCCAAGGCGATCCGGGTTGCACTCGGTTCGGTGCCGGGCGAAGCGGAACTGGCCCTGGCGCTCGGCCAGCTGCGCGCCCTGCTCGACCAGCCGCCGCCGCGCGCCGCGCCGGTCATCTGAAGCAGCAGACCAGCCGCAGCTCGACCGTCCGGCCGGGATCGGCCACCGCCTGGCCCCACTGGAATCCGGCCGAGAACCGAGCGGCGACATGGTCGGCGGGCAGGCCGGCCTGGACCAGCCGGTCCACCAGCTGGCTGATGCGCATCAGTGAGAGCTGCCAGCCGGAGAGATCGACCCCCGACGGCCCGGCCGCCTGGGCCGCGTGGCCCTGGATCAGCACCTGCCAGCGCCGCTCGGCCGGGATCTGGGCCACTGCGGCCGACAGGCCCCCGATTGCCTGGACGAGCTGCCTTGTCTCGTCGGCACCCAAATCCGCCGAACCGGGCGCGAAGGTCACGGTCGCGGCGAAGACCTGTGCCGGCGGTGCCTCGTCCCCGGCCGGTGCCGCCAGCACCAGGTCGAGATCGGCCACGCTCGCTGCCCGGTAGCGCGCCTCTGTCTCGGCGAGCTCGGCTCGGGCGCGTTCCGCCTCCAGGGTCAGCTCACCGATGCGCCGGTCGCGCTCGACGAGGTCGCCGTGCAGGACCGTTATCCAGGTGATCCCACCCACCAGCAGCACGGCCAGCAAAGCTCCCGCCAGCAGTGCCGGAACCGGCAGTTGCCGCGGCAGCCTCGCACCCAGCGGATCGGCCGGGCGGCCGCGAGGCCTGCGCTTGCGCAGCAGCCGGTCGAACGACCAGGGGCTGGCCAGGGGGTCGACCCGCGGCGACGTGGCAGGGCGCTCGGCCGGCGGCTCGTCCCTGCTGAGATCGACGCTGTCGGCGTCGTAGCGCAGCCGCCGCGAGGGGTCGCGCAGTACCTCGTAGGCGTCCAGCACCCGCTGGAACGCCGCCGGGTCGCCCCCGCCGGCATGGTCCGGATGGAGGAGCTTGGCGCGCTCGTTGAACGCCCGCCGGATCTCGTCCGCCGTCGCGGTCACCGGCAGACCTAGCGCGGCGTAATAGCCGCGCGGGTCGCCTCGGCGAATCATGGGATCTTGGGTATGGCGGTCATGCCCCAGGCGCTTGCCGATTGGCCGGCCACTCGTCAAGCTGCGGGCGTACGTGCGGGTGGATGTCCGGGAAGCGGATCGAGTGGACCAGCGCAGGCAGACGACTGCCAAGCCGACGGGAAGCGGTCGTCGGGCGAGGCAGGCCAGGCCGCGGGACTTCCAGCGCAGCCGCCTGTATCGCTGGGAAAACGAGCACGTCCTGCCGCTGGATCACCAGCCGATGCCGCTGGAGGAGTGCCGTACCCTGGTGGCAGCGGTGTTCGCCCGCCGGCTCGGCCCGGATGCCGTGCCACCGCGGGTGGAGGATGGCAGGGGCCGCCGCCATGCCGCCGGCTCGCGCGAGGTCATCAAGCTGCCCCGATGGGCCAGGACCCGCCCGGTGGTGCTGCACGAATGCGCGCATGGCCTGGCGACCGACGGCCACGGGCCGGACTTCGTCCGCGCCTATGTCGAGCTCCTCGTGGAGTTCGCGGACTTCGATCGTGCCATGCTGGAAGCCAGCCTGTCCGCAGCAGGTCTCCAGGTGACGCCAGCAGGCCAGCCCCTGCGCCAGCCAGCCCTGCGGCAGCCGCGCGTGGCGATCGGACGGAACCTCGGTGCGCGCCTGATGGCTATCGGCATCCGCAGCATGGCCCAGTTGCGGGCGATCGGCGCCGTCCAGGCCTGGATCCGGCTGAAGCGTTGCTTTGGCAATGCGATCGGTGAGGCCAGCCTCCTGTCGCTGGCCGCCATGGAGCAGGGCCGGCCGGTAGAGGAGCTGGACGGGCGCACCCGCGCGCGCATCCGGTTCGCGGCGCTGGGCCAGCTGCTGGTCGCACGGGCGCACGGCGTGTGGATGGATCGCCCGAGGCGGCCGCGCACGCCACGCTAGGTGATGAACGGGGTGGGCCGATGAACGCGGCTAGTTGATGATCGGGCCGCTCGCGGGCTCGACCGGGATCAGATGCTCGACGCCGTCCTGCAGGGTGCTGACCCGCCCGGCCTTGAGCGGTGGCCGAGCGCGTTCCACGAGGCGCCTGGGGGCGGGGACCGCGGCACGGTCGAGCTGCCGCGCGGCAGGCGAGGCCAGCCGATCGAGCTCGTCGCGCGGCCCCTCCTCGGGTCCTGACGACTTGCCCCACAATGCCGCCGTGACCAGCGAGGTGGAGACGAGCTGGTTGGTCAGCACACCCAGCGGCTCGGCAGCGAGCGCGCTTGGCGGTCGGACGCCGGACTGTCCTGCCGGACCGACCGCCGGCGCGGTCGCCGCGACCAGGGCCGCAGACGGGGCCGGGTCGATCGGCACGATCGCATCCCGGTCAGTGCCTTCCGGTTCGGGCAAGGGCCCGGACTGAGTCATGCGCGGGCTGGGCTCGACCTTCACCGGCGGATCAGCATCGCCCGCCGCGCTGTCGTTCGGCGTCACCCAGCTGCTGAACAGCTCCAGGAGCGTGCGCGGCTGCTGGGCGGGATCCGGATCGGGCGCCACGGCCGGCACCCCGTGGTCGGTCACCTTCACCGTGGACGATCCCGGCGCCACCGGCACGTCGGCGCGCAGCCGCTCCAGGCTGCCGGCACCCTGGGTCTGAGACATCATGAGCACGCCCAGGCAGCACGTCGCCAGCCCGGCGGACAGCCATTGGCGCGGCATCAGCAACCGGTCAGCGAAATCTTCAGGACGTTGCGGCAATCTGGGGCTCGGAAGCGGGGAACCTGGGTTACCAATACTTAATCCGTTTTCAAGTGGCCGCAACAGATTGTTAGCGCACTGCAACCCCATCACAGCCGCTCAGCTACGGATCCGCGTGTTGTCCGGGTCATACCAGGCATCCAGCTGCGCCTGCACCGGCACCCGCTCACAGGCGATCTCGACCTCAAGCGGATGGCTCGCCAGCCAGTTCGCATCGATCGGGTCGTCCCCCGTGACATAGCCCATGCCGAGCGACGCCTCGACCCGATGGCCGTACATGCCGGAGGTGACCGCACCCACGATCCGGTCGCCCGACCAGATCGGCTCCTCGTGGTGCAGCAGCCGACTGGGGTCTGCGAGCTTCAGCTGCACCAGCCGGCGACGCGGCCGGCCTTGCGCACGCAACCGCGCCAGCGCCAATTGGCCGATGAAGCCGCCGGGCTTGTCCCAGGCGACGCAGAAGCCGAGGCCGGCCTCCAGGGGCGTGTCGTCCACCCCGTTGTCGTGCCCCCAGTGCCGGTAGCCCTTCTCCATACGCAGCGCGTTCATCGCATGGTAGCCGGCAAGCTGCAGGCCCAGCCCCTCGCCTTCGGCCAGCAGCGTGTCGAACAGATGCGTGGCGAACTCGGCAGGGACGTAGAGCTCGTAGCCGAGTTCGCCCACATAGGTGAGCCGGGACGCTCGTACCCTGGCGAAGCCCAGTTCCAGCTCGCGCGACGTGCCGAACGGGAAGGCAGCGTTGCCCAGTTCCTCGCCGCTCAGCCGTTCCAGGAGGGCACGGCTGTTGGGCCCCATCAGCCCGAACATCGGCAGGCCCGAGGTAATGTCGACCGCATGGCAGCGCGCGTCCTCGGGCAGATGGCGCCGCAGCCAAGCGAAGTCGCGGGCCTGGGCTGCCGCCGCGGTGACCAGCATGAAGCTGGTCTCGGCCGTCCGCGTGACGGTGAGGTCGCTCTCGATCCCGCCCCGCTCGTTCAGCCACTGGGTGTAGACCACCCGGCCGACCGGCACGTTGATGTCGTTGCAGCAGATCTGGTTCAGCACTTTCGCCGCGTCGGCGCCCTGCACCAGGAACTTCGCGAACGAGCTCTGGTCGAACAGGCCCACGGTGTCGCGCACCGCCCGGCACTCCGCCCCCACCGGCTCATGCCAGTTCTGCCGGCCCCAGGAATAGCGGTAGTGCCGCTCCGCCCCCTCGGGCGCGAACCAGTTCGGCCGCTCCCAGCCCGCCACCTCGCCGAATACCGCACCCCGTGCCGCCAGCCGGTCGTGGCACGGCGAGCGCCTGGCGCCGCGCGCGGTCGCCATCTGCCGATAGGGCCAGTGCATCGCGTAGAGCAGGCC
Source organism: Geminicoccus flavidas (assembly GCF_009806515.1). GTDB lineage: Bacteria > Pseudomonadota > Alphaproteobacteria > Geminicoccales > Geminicoccaceae > Geminicoccus > Geminicoccus flavidus. Next base: position 15,570 of record NZ_WUJP01000039.1, read on the forward strand.
CAGCGTCTCCGTGGTGCGCTCGCGCAGATAGTGCCGTCCCGACTGGAAGGGCTGCATCCGCCGGACGTCCACGTCGATCAGATCGGCTGGCATGGCGCGGTCCCGGATCCACTCGGCCAGCACCTTGCCGGCTCCGCCCGAGCTCTGGATGCCGATCGAGTTGAAGCCGCAGGCGACGAACAGGTCGGTGACCTCCGGCGTCTCGCCCAGGAGGTAACGGTCGTCCGGCGTGAAGCTCTCCGGGCCATTGAAGAAGGTGTGGATCCCAGCGGTCTCCAGGGCAGGCAGCCGCGCCATGGCCGCCTCCAGGATCGGCTGGAAATGGTCGATGTCCTCCGGGAGCTGGTCGAAGCAGAAATCCTCGGGGATGCCGGCCATGCCCCAGGGCTTGGCCACCGGCTCGAAGCAGCCCAGCAGGATTTTGCCGGCATCCTCCTTGTAGTAAGCGCACTCGTCGGGAACGCGCAGCACCGGGAGGTCGGACGGCAGGCCGGCGATCTGCTCGGTGACGACGTAGAAATGCTCGGCCGCGTGCAGCGGCAAGGACACGCCGATCTTGCGGCCGAGTTCATGCGACCACATGCCGGCGGCAATCACGACCGTGCCGGCACGGATCTCCTGGCCGTCCGCGAGGCGCACACCCACCGCCCGGCCCCCCTCTACCAGGATCATGTCGACCGGGCAGTTCTCCACGATCCGGGCACCGCGCTGCCGGGCACCCCGGGCGAAGGCCTGGGTCACACCGACCGGGTCCGCCTGGCCGTCCTTGGGCAGGAACACGCCACCCACCGCGCCATCGAGATGGAGCAGCGGGTATCTCGCCCGGACGTCCTCGACCGCGAGCACTTCGGCGGCCAGACCGAAGTTCTTGGCCATGGAGGCGCCACGCTTCAGCTCCTCGAACCGCTCGCCGTTCAGGGCCAGCGAGATCGAGCCGTTCTGCCGGAAGCCGGTGGCCTGGCCGGTCTCGCGCTCCAGCTCGAACAGGAGGTCGGACGTGTACTTGGCGAGCTCGGTCATTACCCGGGTGGCACGGAGCTGGCCGATC
>NZ_WUJP01000004.1 GCF_009806515.1 Geminicoccus flavidas
TTGCCCTCGGCCGGGCCTACCACATCCAGTGGCGCCTCGGTCCGGCCGCCCTCGACGAAGCGGATGAAGTGCTCAAAGCCGTCGCGCCAGACCGTCAGGTCCAGCCGGTCGGACAGGGCGTTGACCACCGATACGCCGACGCCATGCAGGCCGCCCGACACCTTGTAGGAGTTCTTGTCGAACTTCCCGCCGGCATGGAGCACGGTCATGATCACCTCGGCGGCCGAGATGCCCATCTCCTGGTGGATGTCGACCGGGATGCCGCGGCCGTCGTCGACCACGGTACAGGAACCGTCGGCATTCAGCACCACCTCGACCCGGCTGGCATGGCCGGCCAGCACCTCGTCGATCGCATTGTCGACCACCTCGAACACCATGTGGTGCAGGCCGGAGCCGTCATCGGTGTCGCCGATATACATGCCCGGTCGCTTGCGGACCGCCTCCAGGCCCTCCAGGACCTTAATGGAGCTGGCGTCGTAGGTGGGGACGGAAAGAGTCGGCGTGTCAGACATGATCGGCGAGGTCGCCTTGGTGCAGGTGGAGGAAGGCAGCCTGGTCGCGCAGCGGCGCGAAGGGCGCATGGTCGGTTCCGGTCAGCCAGGTCTGGCCCGGCAAGGCGGTGATGCGGTCGAACAGCGCCTGGCGGCGCGGCTCGTCCAGATGGGCAGTGGCTTCGTCCAGCAGCAGGATCGGCACGAGGCTGCCGGCCCGGCGCTTGCGCGCGATCTCGCCCAGCACGATCGCGACCAGCAGGGCCTTCTGCCGGCCGGTCGAGCAGCGTGCCGCGGCCGTGCCGGTCTCGGCATCAATCGCAACCAGGTCGCTGCGATGTGGGCCGATCGAAGCGCCTCCCGCCTCGCGATCCACGTCCCGGCTGACCTGCAGACGGGCGGCCACCGCCTCCTCGACGTCCAGGGCCGGCCGATCCTCGAGCAGGGCTTCCAGCTCGCCCGCCAGTGCCAGCCGGACCGCGGGGAAGGGGCCGCCGGCTGCCGCCACCACACGGTCCAGGCTCTGCACCCGCTCGGCGCGCACTGCGGCGATCGCCACGGCATCGGCGGCCAGCCCAGCCTCCAGCGCATCCAGCCAAACGGCGTCCGGCCGGCCGCTGCGCAACACGGCGGACCGCTCGCGCAGGCGCCGCTCATAGCGCGCGGTGAGGCCGGCATAGGCCGGGTCGTCCGTGGCGATCAGCCGGTCGAGAAAGCGGCGGCGCTCGGCCGGCGGATCCTGGAACAATCGATCCTCCGCCGGGGTCAGCCAGATCACCCCGACAATGCCGGGCAGTTCCTCGCGCGCGGCGACATCGCGGCCATCCAGCCGGAAGCGGCGGCGCTCCTGACCGGGCTCCAGGCCCGTGGCGATCGTGTGCGGTCCGTCTGGACCTTCCATATGGGCATGAATCGCCCAGCCGCCAGCGCCACTGCTGCATGCCTGCTCGGTGGCTCGCGCCCGGCGCAGCCCGCGCCCCGGCGCCAGCATCGACACCGCTTCCAGCAGGTTGGTCTTGCCTGCACCATTGTCGCCATACAGCACGACCGGCCCGCTCGGCAGGTCGAGCCGGCGGTCGGCCAGATTGCGGAACCCGGTGAGCTGGAGGCGGCGCGCGGCGCAGGCAGGCGGGTGGGAAAAAGCGTCGGCAGCGGCAGGCGCGCTGGCGGAAGCGATCATACCCGCATCGGCATCAGCACGTAGATGGTGGCGACGTCTTCGGGATCGCGGATCAGGGTGGGCGAGGCGGGGCTCGCCATCTCCAGCCGGATCTGGTCGCCCTCGACCTGCTGGGTGATGTCCAGCACGTAGCGGGCGTTGAAGCCGATCTCGATCTCGCCGCCGGAGAGCTCGCAGTCGACCTCGTCCTGGGCGCGGCCGGCCTCGGCGCTCACCGCGGACGCCAGCACCCGGCCCTCGGAGAAGCCAAGCTTGACTGCGCGGACCTTGTCGGTCGCGACCGTCGACACCCGGTCAATCGCCACCGCGAAGGCCTTGGCGTCGACTAGCGCCGCCTTGTCGTTGGCGTGCGGGATGACCCGCTCATAATCGGGGAACACGCCGTCGATCAGGCGCGACACCAGCACGGTCGTGCCGATCTGGAAGCGGATGCGAGACGGTGAGAGGGCAATGCCGACCGCGGCGTCCTGGTCGAGCGCCTCGAGTAGGCGGCGGGCCTCGCCCACGGTCTTCTTCGGCACGATCACCGGCGGGATGCCCTTGGCACCCTCCGGCAGCGGCGTCTCGACCCGGGCCAGCCTGTGGCCGTCGGTCGCCACCGCGCGCAGCGTCGCTGCCGCGCCATCGCCACGGGTCGCATGCAGATGGACGCCGTTGAGATAGTAGCGGGTTTCCTCGCTGGACATGGCGAAGCGGGTCTTGTCCAGGAGCTTGCGCAGCACCTGGGCCGACAGCTCGAACGACACGCCCAGGTCCTCCTCATTCATCGCCGGGAACTCGTCGGCGGGCAGGGAGGGCAGGACGAAGGACGAGCGTCCCGAGCGCAGGTTCAGGTCGGCACTGCCATTGGGCTGTTCCAGCTCGACGATGGCGCCCTCGGCCAAGCGGCGGACGATCTCGTAGAGCGTGTGCGCGGCCACCGTGGTGGTACCGGGCTCGCTGATCTCGGCTGCCTCGCGCGAAACCAGGGTCAGGTCCATGTCGGTCGCGGTGAGCAGGAGCTCGCCGTCGCGCGCCTCCAGCCGAACATTGGACAGGATCGGGATCGTCGTGCGGCGTTCGACGACGCTCTGGACATAGCCGAGCGACTTGAGCAGGGGCGCGCGCTCGATGGTCAGCTTCATGGTCAGGGCAAGTCGCTATGCTCGAGGGAACCCCGAGCA
>NZ_WUJP01000040.1 GCF_009806515.1 Geminicoccus flavidas
AGCCCCGCCGCGTGCCAGGTCGTGCCGCAGGTGAGCTGGCGGCGCTCCAGGAGCAGCGTGTCGGTGATGCCGAGCCTGGCCAGGTGGTAGCTGATCGAGCAGCCGATCACGCCGCCGCCGATGACGATCACCTCGGTCCTGGAAGGCAGATCCTGACCCATCGCTGCGCCTTGTCGCTGTTGCGGCTGCCTGTCTAGCCCGGGGTGGTGCCGAGCGCGAAGCGACAGAGGCGACCTCGATCGCCGCGCAGGGGCAGGTCCGGCCGTCCCGGCCCGCTCAGGACAGGCCGACCGGCCGGGCGAGTGGTGGTGGTGCGTCGGCCGAGCGCGTGGCCGGCCGGGTCCAGGGCTGCGCCTTGTACCAGTCGACGACCCCGCCGGTGACGAGCAGCACGAGGATGCCCGCCAGGTTCAGGAGCGGCACGACCACCGGTCCGCCGCCCGAGCGATGCAGGACGATGCCCAGGACCTGCGCTGCCACCAGGCCTGCCAGGAACACGGCCAGCGACTGGCGGCCGATCAGGACGCAGCCGCGTACCAGCATCCCATCAAGCCGGCTGCCCGCCGGGCCGACCAGCCACCAAGCGAGGTAGGCGAGCGCCAGGAAATGCACGAAGCGCAGGAGGCCGAACTGGGTCTTGCCGGTGAGTGGCAGAATGAGGTCGCGCACCAACTCGAGGACCGGCAATGCCCGGACGAGCGGCAGCCAGGAGAACGGCACTGCCAGGGCGATGACCGCCACGGCCGCCAGCGCCAGGGCGGCGCTGCGCGGTGGTGCCGGCAGCCAGCCGCGCACCAGGGCAAAGCCGGTAAAGAAGACGAGCTGCCAGCCGAACGGGTCGAAGAACCACTGCCGCGTCATCCAGGGGTCCGCGGGCAGTGCGATCAGCCGCGTCTGAGCCAGGCACCAGAGCAGGACCATCGCCGCGAGTGCGGCACCCCTGCCCTGGAGCCGCTCCAGCCCCAGCATCACCGGGATCAGCACCAGGATCACCAGGTACATCGGCAGGATGTCGAAATAGTTGGGCACATAGGTCAGGCTCATGAGCCCCAGGAGCCCGCTGCCCGGATCGGTCAGAAAGCGCTGGAGCTGGAGGAGCCTGGTATAGGCATCGGTTTCAAACAGGCGGTCGGCCGCCACCATCAGGGCCAGCACGGCGATGAACACCCCGATCTGGGCCCACCAGATCTGCCAGACCCTGAGCCCGATCCTGAGCGTGCCGACCGTCCAGCCATGCCGGTCGAACACCCGGGCGAACGCATGGGCGGACGCCATGCCGGAGCAGAACACGAAGATCTCGGTGGCGTCGGAGAAGCCGAAGCGGGCGGGGATCCAGTTGACCCAGGCATTGCCCGGGATGTGGGCGATCAGGATGATGCACATCCCGATGCCACGGAAGAAGTCGAGCCGCAGGTCGCGCTCGCTGCGCCGATGACCCTGACCGTCCACGGACACCCCCGGCTGGCCGGCGGCCCGGCCCCATGCGGCCGGCCCGTTCCCCGCCTGGCCGGCTACACGGGCGGCGGCTTGCTGTCCACGTCGCGCACCCCGCCAGCCGGTTCCGACGGCGACACGGTGTTCGCACCGACGATCAACCGGGCGCCGCGCTGGAAGGTGACATAGTCCCACAGCCAGTTGATCGCGACCATCAGGCGGTTGCGCCAACTGATCAGGAAATAGATGTGCGCCACCCCCCACACCAACCAGGCGAAGTAGCCGCTCAGGCGGATCCGGCCGAAATCGACCACCGCGGCCCGGCGGCCGATCGTGGCGAGGTTGCCGGCATGACGGTAGCGGAACGGCGCGGGCTCAGTCGCCTCACCCAGGAGGAAGCGCAGGCGGCGGGCGACGTGGTGACCCATCTGCTTGGCGGCCGGCGCGATGCCGGGCACCAGACCGCCGCCCGGCCACGGCACGGCTGCGGCATCGCCGATCACGAACACGCCCGGCCGTCCGGGCACTTCGAGATGCTGGTCCACGGCCACCCGGCCGGCCCGGTCCGCCGGCACGTCCAGCCACCGTGCCACGGGGGAGGCCTGCACGCCCGCTGCCCAGACCACCGAGCCGGCCGGGATGTGCAGGTCGGCGGCGGTGACACCCCCCTCGTCGATCGCAGTCACCTGATGGCCGAGGCGAAGCTCCACGCCCAGTTTTTCCAAGGCCTGCCCAGTCCGGGCCGACAGCTCCGGAGGAAATGCCCCCAGCAGGCGGTCGCTGCCCTCGATCAGCACGACCCGGGCATCTTCCGGGCCGATCCGCCGGAAGTCGCGGGCCAGCGCGTGGCGGGTGAGCTCCGCGATGGCGCCTGCCATCTCCACCCCGGTGGGGCCGCCACCCACCACCACGAAGGTGAGCAGCGGGCGCCTCGTCGCCGGATCATCGGCCAGCTCCGCTTGCTCCAGCCTGGTCAGGATCCGCTCGCGGATCTGGGTCGCATCGGCGATGCGCTTGAGCCCGGGCGCCCGTTCCTCCCATTCGTCATGGCCGAAATAGGCATGGCGGGCGCCGGTGGCGAGTACCAGCCAGTCATAAGGAAGACGCCGCCCGTCGCTCAGTATGACCACGCGCGCCGCATGGTCCACGGCGACGACCCGGCCCAGTTGCACCTCCACGTTCCGCTGGCGGCGCAGGATGCTGCGGATCGGCCAGGCAATGTCCGCGGGCGACAGGGCCGCGGTCGCGACCTGGTAGAGCAGCGGCTGGAAGAGATGGTAGTTGCGCCGGTCGACCAGGGTGATCCGCAGCCTAGCACCGGCCAGGGCCTGGACGCAGCTCAACCCGCCGAACCCGGCGCCGACCACGATCAAGCGTGGCGCACCATCTTGTCCCGCATCCATCATGCTCCTGCCCTGTCTTCTGGATGTCGCTCTGTCGCCTGCGATCCCGCCGGGGCCGCCGTCGGTCAGGCGTCCGCCCGCAGCAGCGCCTGCACCTTCGCGTGCAGCATGTCGAACGAGAACGGCTTGACCAGGAGCTCGGTGCCCTCCCCCAGATGCCGCTCCAGCCGCCCGCCGGCATAGCCGGTGATGAACAGGACGGCGAGGCCGGGCCGGCTGGCCCGGGCGATCTCGGCGAGCTGCCGGCCATTCGGGATCCCGGGCAGGCCGACATCGGTCACCAGCAGGTCGACCCGGCGCCGCTCCGACAGGATCGCGAGCGCCTCGCGGCCGTCGGCCGCCTGGAGCGTGCGATAGCCGGCCTCGGCGAGCCGCTCGGCGGTCACCCGCCGGATCGCCTCGTCATCCTCGACCAGCAGCACGGTCCGCCCCGTCTCGTCCACTGCCGCTATGGGCTGGACGGGCTCGGCGGCGACGGGCGGGGCGCCGTCATGGCGCGGCAGGTAGATCCGGATGGAGGTTCCCTGGCCGGGCGTGCTGGTCGTGCGCAGCAGCCCGCCCGACTGGTGGACGAAGCCGTAGATCTGGCTGAGGCCGAGCCCCGTCCCCTGGCCGATGGGCTTGGTGGTGAAGAACGGCTCGAACGCGTGGGCCAGCACCTCCGGCGGCATGCCAACGCCATTGTCGGCCACCGCGATCTCGACGAACGCGCCGGGCGGCGGATCGTCCTGCGCGAGCAAGTCGGCTGCCGTCAGGCTCACCTCCGTGACGGTGATCAGGATCCGCCCGCCGCCCGGCATCGCGTCGCGCGCGTTGATGCACAGGTTGAGCAGGGCGCTCTCGAGCTGGTTGGCGTCGCACAGCACCAGGCCGACCTGGTCCTGGAGGCCCAGCTCGATCTGCACCTCCGGGCCGACCGAGCGTCGGATGAAGTCCTTCATGCCGCGTACCAGCTCGACCGCATCGGTCGGCCTGGGCTGCAGGGTCTGGCGCCTGGCGAACGCCAGCAGGCGATGGGTGAGGTTGGCCGCTCGTTCGATCGCCTCACGCGCTCCGTTCAGGTAGCGGTCCACCTCGTCGATGCGACCCTGGGCGATCCGGCGCCGCACCATCTCCAGGCTGCCCGAGATGCCCTGGAGCATGTTGTTGAAGTCGTGGGCGATGCCGCCGGTGAGCTGGCCCACCGCCTCCATCTTCTGCGCCTGGCGCAGGGCCTCCTCGTTGGCCCGCAACTCGCGGGTGCGCTCGGTGACCTGCTGCTCCAGGGTCGCGTTCAGCTCGTGGAGCGCCTGCTCCGCCCGCTTCTGCTCGGTGATGTCGTGGCCCTGGATGAAGATGCCGGCCATATTGCCCGACGCGTCGCGCACCGGCTGGAAGATCACGTCCAGGAAATACTCCGTGGAGGAGCTGCCGTCCGGCGCCGCGAGGA
>NZ_WUJP01000041.1 GCF_009806515.1 Geminicoccus flavidas
CCGCGCGCACGCCCTGACCGACGAACGGCTCGCCGGTGGCGAACACCCGGTCCAGCAGCTCGAAATAGCCCTGGCTGCCGACCTCCGGCAGCACCTCACGCACCGTCCTGCCGACCACCGGGCGGTTGACCAGACGAAGATAGGCAGCATTGGCCAGTTCGAACACATGGTCCGGGCCCCGGAGCAGCGCCATGAAGCTGGGCGCCTGCTCGAACATCTCGCGCAGGTTGCTGCGCTCGGCGTCCAGAGCCTGATTGGCAATCTGGACCGCCTCCGCACGCCGCAGCACCCCTTCGGTGATGTGGATCGACGCGGCGGCATCGCCGGTACGCAGCCGATGAAGCTCGGTGACATCCACCGTGTGCTGCAGCACGAACGCCACCTCGCCCCGCTCGTCGAACATTGGGGTATGGGTGGCGCTCCAGTAGCGGTCCTCGAACGTGCCGTCCGGCCGGGCGATCGCGTAGTAGATCAGCGAAAGATGGTCGACGGTCTTCTCGGCCACGACCCGGGCGAGCGACGCCCGCAGCGCCCGGCCGCTCGGCGCGTCCGGATCGCTCGGAAATGCGTCGAAGAGGTTGCGGCCGACCAATTGGTCCCGCTCGCGCATGGTGACGCGCAGATAGGCGTCGTTCATGCCGACGATGTCGAAGTTGCGGTCCAGGATGACGTACGGATTGGGCGCGGCGTTGAACAGCCCGGCCAGATCCACGGTGCTCAAGGCAGGTGCACGAAACAGACCGCATCTCCAGCCTGCGGTCCTGCGCAGGCGCTCTCCTGGTGCTAGTCTAGCGAGCCGGTCGGCCGAAGGCGAGCGGCATCCCGGCACCAGCACCCTGCCCCGACGCGCCACCCGAGCGGTTCAGAGCCGAAGCTGGGCCCGGATCGTGGCCTGGTCGATTACGGACCAGACGCTTTCAATCTTCCCCTGCGCGAACCGATAGAAGACCTTCTCCGTGAAGGTGACGCGCCTGCCGTTGACGGGCAGGCCGAACCATTCGCCCCTGGGCGAGCGTCGAACCGGAGCCTGGCCCCCACGACTGGGGATCGACAACGAGAAAGTCGATCTCGAAGCGCAAGTCGGGAATGGCCGCGGCATCGCCTTCGAGCATCCTTCGGTAGCCCTGGAGGCCGATCGTCTCGCCATTGTAGCGGGCCGCGTCGGCGACATGATCGCCCAGGCGCGGCCAGTCCCGCCGGTTGAGGCACTGGATGTAGGCCCGATACGCCTCCAAAAGCTCGTCCTTGGTCATGGCTCGATCTCCGGATCCGGGAACGCCGCGACGCCAGGGGTGCACGCACCCGTGGCCGCCCGGGAACCGGCTCGACCCCTCCAGGCGCTTGCCATGCTAGATGATGCCTTCTTCGCCAGGCTGAACTCGCCTTCGACCCAGCCCGGCATGAAGCCGACGGCCACCCGGTCACCGACCGCGAACCCTTACGCCGCTGCCGATGGCGGACACGACGCCAGCACCATCTGACAGCGGCACCACGTCGGTGAAGCGCTCGGCCCCGACCAGGTCGCGATAGTTCAGGGAGGCGGCCGGAGGTCGACCCGAAGCTCGCCGTGACCGGGAGCGGGATCTCCGGCGTCTTCCAGCACGACCGTCGGATGTTCGTGACCGTGATTCGGTAACGGCGCATGAGGTGCCTTCTTTCGGACGGCAACCCAATGTTACGGCTTCCCCGGTGCGAGTACGCACAAGAGAAGCATGTAGTATCGCGGATGACAGTGTCGTGCACCGGAAGACGGGTCGAGCAGCCTTCACCCGCCCTGCCCCTTGGCCGTGGGTCGAGCCTAACGGCAGATCAGGATCTCCATGAGGGGGTCATCCGCATCGAGGCTTGGCACTACCGCTGTCGGCGTGGCTCCCCGGTTATCAAGCACGTCTGGGTGCAGAAGTGCGGACGGGACAAGACGCTGCCGGATCTGGAGCCGTCGCTGAAGTGCAAGAAGTGCGGTGGGCGGGGCAGTTCAGGCGGCCGCCGGGCCGGCTCGACTGACCCGCGGCGCCCTGCCGGTCTGCCCGAATTTATCGGTGAAGCGGAGCAGGAACCGGCTTGGTTGGCTAGCGTTCTCCGACTTCCAGAGGCGGAGGGCGCATGGAACTTCTAGATCTGACCGGTTATGCTGCGGCTCTCTGTACGACGAGCGCATACGTCCCCCAGGTGCTCCGCGTCTGGCGCACCCGTTCCACCCATGACATTTCGCTCAAGATGTTCATCGTCCTCGTCACTGGCGTCTCGCTGTGGCTGACCTATGGCATCTCGACCGGCGACTGGCCGCTGGTCGCGGCGAACTCCATCACGTTGATCCTCGCCAGCACGATCTTGTACTTCAAGCTTCGCCACGGCTGAGGCCGCCTTGGGCGGAGCTTCTCCGTGGGCCACGATGATGCTCGCAGTCGGCCGGTCTGAGCTGACGGCTGAGGCCGTCGTTCAGGCCCCCTCGATCAGGCGGCAGATGGCTTCCTCAGCCGCACGCTCGGCCCGCCGTTCTCAGGGATGAACTCGACGCCGTTCTCTACGCGGGCACGCTGGATGCCATTCTGATCGACCATGGGATTGGTGCGGATGGTGGAGAGGATGGGACAGGAGCGGGACAACCGCGACCTGTTCCTGGCGGTGAGAGAGCGTCGCTGGCTCGAGAGATCGCAGGGGGATCCTCCAGCCGGCCGGCTCGACGTTACCCTGGCGCTGCCTCGGCCCACCGAATCTTGCGGACCAAGGAAAAATTCCAGGCGGGCGATTGATCTTGCTCTGGTCCCCGCTGCCGGACTCGAACCGGCACGCCTTGCAGCGAGCGATTTTAAGTCGTGCCCAGGACGTGGGATAGCGTTTGCTCTAGTCTACCCACCTTAACTCAACATGCTGAAATCATGAGGCTTCTCATCGATCGAGCTTTACCGTCTCTTCCCGAGTTTTCCCCCGCGTGCTACCTTCAGAACATCAAGGTAGCACCGCGGTAGCACGCACAGCGTCTTCGCCGGAGCGCCCAGCGGAGACTTACTGAATGGCAGGGAAGGCGGTTCAGCCACTCACGAAGCGCCTCTGCGAGAGTGCCCAGCCTGTTGTCGATGTGAATGGCAAGCGGAGCGAGCTCATTCTGTGGGACGCGACCGTAAGAGGCTTCGGCCTGAGAGTATCGGCTGGCGGTGCCCGGTCCTTCATCCTCATCTAGCGGGCTGGTCGCGGACGATCAGCGCCAGACAGGAAGGTCACGATCGGGAAGTACGGCAGCCCTTACACTGTCGAGACAGCCCGCAAAGAGGCAAGGCGCATCCTTGGCCTAGTAGCTAACGGCCAGGATCCGGCTGGCGAGGCCAGCGAGCAGCGACGGGCAAAGGCGGCTGGCAGGGCGCCGAAGGGGAGCGTAGGCGCCGCAATCGAGGAATGGCTTGAGCGAGACCAAGCGGGTAACCGGTCCGCTGCTCAGGTTAGGCGGGTGCTCGATCGAAATGTCATGCCGCTCTGGCGGAACCGGCCGCTATCGGACATCCGCAAGCGCGATGTGATCGCGATCATGGATGCCATGACGGATCGCGGTGTGCCGGTGCAGGCCAATCGCGTTCTAGCGTACCTGAAGCGTTTCTTTCGGTGGGCAGCGGGACGAGATCTCGTCGAGACGAATCCGGCTCAGTTCGTCGAGAAGCCGGCACCAGAGACGCAACGGGAGCGTGTGCTTGATGATGCAGAACTAGTGGAAGTGTGGCGGGCGGCAGAGCGGCTAAGCTGGCCGTTTGGCGGTGGCGTTCAGCTACTGATGCTGACGGCAGCCCGGTTGCGCGAGATCTTCAATGCGACGTGGGACGAGATCGATCTCGATGGCAGTGTCGTGAGACTGTCCGCTGCCCGCTCCAAAAGTGGAGCTGGAAGAGAGATCCCGCTGAACTCCCCTGCCCTGGCAGCCCTCAATGCTATGCCGAGGTTTGCCAACGGCAAGTTCCTCATCACCCTGGACGGCAAGAGGCCATACTCGGGCTTCAGCCACGCCAAGGCCAAGCTCGACGCTCTAATCCAGGAAGCACGAGAGGAGCGTGGAGTGCATGAGCCGATGATGTCCTGGACTCTGCATGACCTGCGTCGGACCGTTGCTACAGGTCAGCAGCGGCAAGGGGCACGATTGGAGGTGATCGAGGCAGTACTCGGTCACGTCTCTGGCTCTCGGGCAGGCATCGTTGGCACCTACCAGCGCCACCGATTCCGGGAAGAGGCACGAGCGGCGTTGAACGCCTGGGGGCGGCACGTAGTGGGGCTTCTGCATAGGCCAGCCCAGAACCACGAGGACGCCGCAGTGATTGTGCGCCCGCTGGCTAACTCGGACGTCGGAACGAGCTTCAGTGAAGGAGGCTGAAACGCAAAGCTATAGCCGCGAGATGTCCATGGCTGACATGGCTCATGCGAAGTCATTGATAGGCAACGCAGATGATGGAAGGCCCGGGCTGACCTATCCTGGGCGCATGCGTGGCGGCAATCCGGAAACTGCAGCTTACGCGAATAAGTATGGCGTGAGCTACTATAAAGCTACAATGGCACAGGTCGCGTGTCGAATGCTTAAGTGGGACTTCCGAACAACACCTCCAGATACAGCCGTAATTAGGATTCATCGGCTACTAGAGCATTTTCGAACCAGATGGATCGAATTTCACACTCAAGGGGATCCTGAGCGAGCGATTCTGATCGGCCGAGCATTTCGAAAGTTTGTCGCGAAACTACTGTTGCGCGGACCCGACTACGTGGCTGTGTCGCTAGTAAGTGCTCGTCTCCTCTTAGAGCACGATGCACAAGATCAACGGCGAGATCCAGGCCGTCCGCCAAATACAAAGAACAGACGGCAAGATTATTCCATAAAGACTGCTGTCCATTATCATCAACTTGCAGTAAACGGTTGGGTGCGCGACGCCAACCCCATTAAAACAATCGCTACTCTTTATAAAGTAACCGATCGTAGCGTCAGATCATGGTGCCTCAACAAGAGGCCGTCTGGGAACATGCAGCAGCATGGCTACATTGGAATGAACCGGCTGCGACCGCATCCACTCGCAGCTCTTGAGCGTTCTGCTGCGGTCTATCGAGAGAAGAGCCGCGGAAAATAACTCCGGCAATTCACTTCAGTCGACATGAGCCTCATCGCCACAGCATACAGTCGTCGGTTACCCACGCTTTCCAGTAATGGAGCGGCCGACGATGGCGAACTCGATCGTTCAGGTGCAACGCACCCCGCCTCAAGTGGTCGACCGAACGGGCGGTCTCTACTCGCGTTACATGCGCCGCGCCACGGCTTCAGAGTACCTGGGAAACATCTGGGGCATCGAGCGCAAACCCACGTCCCTCGCTAAGCTTGCTTGTATCGGCGGTGGCCCGCGCTTCGTGAAAGCTGGGCGGATCCCGCTGTACCGACCGGATTGGCTCGACGATTGGGCTCGCAACTTGATCGGCGAGACGGCCGAGGCTGCCTGATCAGGATGGCGATGGTGGATTTGCGGGGCCGGGATTGCCGTCCCGAACCCCGCGGCGATGGTAGCAGCGAGTATAGCGTCACCGGAACCAAAACGGAACTCAGCACCCTCATCTGGCGCGGTGGCGGCGCTCGCTATGAGCTGGAGCTGCAGCGTCTCGACACGCTGGAACAGTCGTCCGCTCTGGAGATCACCCGGGCCCGGGGTCGCCTGCTGATCGCCGCCAAGCGTGATCTCCTGCATGGCAGCTTCGGTGCCTGGCTCGCGTCGATCGGCCTGACCAAGCAGCGTGCCGCCGAGGCGATGCAGGTCGCGGCCTACCTGGACAACTGGCCGCTCGAAAAGTCCGGCATGCCGGACTTCCGGTCGGTCCGGCAGGTTCTGGCGGCCATTGCCGCAGAGCGTGGCGACAAGCCCAAGCCCCGCCCGGTCGTCATCGACCTGCAGCCGGATCCAAACCCGGAGCAGCCCTTCGATTTGGCTAACCAGCCGAAGGAAGTGCTGGCCCTGATCGCGCTGGCCAAGGCGCACGAGAGCCACTCGCAGGTCGCGGCGAAGCTCTTTGAGGCCGCGAGGCTCCTCAGGGATGCCTTGGCTGTCCAGCAGGGCGATGCTGACGCTCAGAAGCCGGCTGGAGCCGCACAGTACACGGATCTGCCGCGGAAGCGGCGTGAACCGCTGGACTCGGAGCAGCGCGCTCTGCAGCTAGCTCAGCTGCCGGCATG
>NZ_WUJP01000042.1 GCF_009806515.1 Geminicoccus flavidas
TGAGCTCGCCCTGGCCCGTCGCCTGAACCCGTCGCTGATGGCGCGGGAGGCGGCACCATGAGGAACGCCAACCTCCACACTCCCCTCCCCAAGCACGGTCAGGTCCAGGTACGGCCCATGCTGGCTGCCGCCTGTGCTGAACTCGGGGTGAACCTGACCAGGCTGGCTGCCGGACGGCACCGCTTTGCCTGCCGGAACTGTCAGCGCCTGCATCGCAACGCGGCGATGCTGGTGGTCGTGGCCGAGCGGTCGACGACCTGGAGCTGCGAAGGCTGCGGCACCTATCGCAGCTTCACCTCAGTGCCCCGGCACCATGCCCAGCAGGTGGCGCCATGAGCGCCACCCAGTTGGGCGGCGGCCCCTACGACGTCACGGTCCTGGAGGCGCGTGTGCCGTGCCACAAGACCATTCACGCTGACGGCAGGATCGAGGCCAGAGGCAAGGCCAAGTGGTTCCGCGCCGCCTCGGTGATCGTGCCGGATGCCAACGCGATGTACCGCCTGGTGCAGCGGCTGCTCACCTGCCGCAGGGTGCTCGTAGTGCGCGGTGCCGTGCGGCCGAATGCCGATCCCCGCCGAATGCGGCGGCTCGCCCACGACCGGCTCGATGAACAGACGGGCGAGCTGTTCGAGCGGACGCTGGAGGACGTGCCGAAGGCCTGGGCCAAGCTGGACGTCGACAATGCGCCGGCGCGGCGTCCTGACTGGTTCATGCCCGAGCATGCCGTCGACGAGATCCGCTGGTTCGTCGACAGCACCTCCCGCCCGAGTTCCGGGTCTGTGCCTTCGTCGCGACAATGACGAGCCAAGCCGCGCTGACCGCCGGCATGCGGTTCCGGCTGTCGATCATGCTCGATCGGCCATTGCGCGGTCACGAGGTCGAGCGGGCCCTGCAGGGTGCGCCGGTCGACGTGGCGACACTGCGGCCGGCGCAGGAGATCTTCACCAGCGCCCCCGTCTTCGTCGGCATGGCGGATCCGGTGCCGCAGCGGGTCATATTCTTCTGGGGCGATCGGGACACGGTGCCCCTGGTGGTTCCGCCGGAAGCACCGAAGCCCAAGATCGACCTGAACAGCTATCAGCCGGCTCGGCGTGACGGCGGTGGGCTGACCCTCGACCACCTCTATGCGGCCATCCTGAAGGCTGGCGAAGGCCGGCGGCGGATGACCCTGTTCGGCTGTGCGGCGCGCTCGATGGACCTGATCCGCGAGGGCAAGGCCAGCCATGATGAGGTCTTCTCTGCCCTTGGCTCGGCCGCCCTGGCAGCTGGCACCCCCGGCACGCGCGCCGAGATCGCCAAGCATATCAGCAACGGCCTGGCCCGTGGTGCCGCGGGAGGGCTTGCGTGAGCACTTACCAGGACCGCGCTGCTGCCGAAGAGCGTTTTGCTCGGGGAGAGACGCCGGAATACGAGCCAAGCAAGCATGCGGATCAACCGCAGCCTGAGCCACTGGAGCTCATCGATGCCAGCACCCTGGACGGCGTCGAGCCGCCGCGCCGGGAGTTCGTGGTCGAGGGTCTCCTGCCCAGGCGGGCCGCTGTCCTGCTGGCTGGCGATGGTGGTGTCGGGAAGAGCTTCCTGGCTTTGCAGTTGGCCGAGTGCCTGAGACATGGCGAGCCGTTCCTGGGGCGGGGAACCACCGCTGGCACGACTCTGGTCTACAGCTGCGAGGATGAGGCCGAGGAACTGCATCGGCGTCTGCATCGCCTGCAGCGCAGCCTTGGCCTCCCCTCCACCTTGGCCAAGCGCATCCTCCTGGCACCCAGAGTGGGCACGCTCAATGCGCTGGTCGAGTTCGACAACCGTACCGGTGTGGCTAAGCCAACAGCGGCATTCGACGCTCTGAAGACTGCCGCTATCGAGAACAAGGTCGACCTTATCGTGGTCGACACGGTGGCCCAGACGTTCCCCGGCAATGAGAACGAGCGTGCCGCGGTCACCGTCTTCCTGAACCTGATGGCCGGGCTCGCCCTCGGCACCAACAGTTGCGTGTTGCTGCTCGCGCATCCGCCCAAGAATGGAGCTGAGTTCAGCGGCAGCACCAGTTGGAATGGTACTGTCCGGGCACGCGTCTTTCTGCAGACCAAGGATGAAGACGGTGCCCGTCGCTTCTTCCTCAGGCTCAGCAAGGCCAACTACGCCCCAGAGTTCGAAGAGGAGCTCATCCGCGACGACAATGGCGTGATGTGGCTGGCCGACAAGGCGCCAGCTTCCATGGCCGACAAGATCAGCGCTTACCAGGAGCTCGCCCAATACAAGACGATCTTCCTCTCGGCGCTCGACATCCTGACCCGGCAAGGCCGCGCCATCTCGCACTCGAACCGCGCGCCGAACTTCGCACCCAAGGCCATCATCGCCGCCGAGCTCGGGCTCGGGTGCTCGGTGCGGCAACTCACGACCGCGATGGAGGCGCTGTTCAAGGATGGCGTCATTACCGCCAACGCAGTCGTCGGCAAGAAGCCCAACCGCGTGCCCATCACCGGCATCGCCCGAACCATTCCGCTTGCGGATCAGCCCAACACTGACCGCCGGGATGATGACGAGCCTGCGGAGGAGGGTGGGTCCGCCGAAGGGTCCGTCATCGACCTTAACCGATATCCGGAGGCTGCCGAATGACCAGCCCTACCACCACTGATGGATGCACCAGGGTCCGCACCCAGGATGCGCACCCAGGTTCCAATTTGCACCCAGGTACCCCGGTGCAAAGCAGACGGCACGTGCACGCACCTGAGTGGGGGGCTTTAGCCCCCACTCTAGTGCGGTGCGCGGTGCAGCCCGAAACGGACGTAGGTGCAACCGGAACCTCGGTGCACCTGCAGACAGCCCACCCATCCCTCGCCGACGTCCTGGCGGAGGAACAGCAATGACTGCCTGCCAGTGCGCCGGCTGCCTCGCCAGCCGCCTGCAAGGCATCGGCTCGCTGCTCGCCCGCGGCCGCACGGCCATGGCGGCTGATGCCCTGGGGACGGTCGTCGCAGAGCTGCAGGCCCTTGCTGCCCAGCAGCACGCGAGAAAGCCAACCATTCCGAGCAGCTCGGCACGCAAGGCAGCCAGGCTGGCGCAACTCCTGGAGCGGCGGCCGGACCTGCGGGCGGTGGCGGCAGCGGCACTGAAGATCCGGCCGCACGACCTGGATGCCATCGCTACGGGCCGGGTGCTGCTCACGTCGCAGCGCTGGGCCCGCGTGTTCGCAGCGCTGGAGCCCGCAGAGCACGCGACTTCCGCTGTCTTCCCCCACCCCTCTGAGTGAGAACATCCATGCGACTAGAACGCCGGTTGGTGGGTGCACGCCTGAATGGCCGCCGCCTCGCCTTCTCCCTCAAGATCGGTGACTACGACGATGCTCTCGAGACCATCGGGCGCCTTCGCCGCTCACTCATCCGCTCGCTCGCTCAGCTCGATCGGCTGGAAGCGCGGCTGGATCCGCTGGTGGACCCGGACTGCGATGCCCACCCCCGACGACGTGGTGACCTGCCATGACCCGCCGGCCCGCTGACCAGCCCGCGGTGTTGAGCTTCGTGGCCTTGGCCTTCTTCTCCCTCGGCATGGCGCTTCTGGCTGCCGCAGGCGCCGATCAGCGTCAGGCCTACCGGCTGTTTAGGACGGTGGCCCGGCAAGACGCCCTACCGCCTGTCCGCGGCTCACCTCGACGCCGGCGCCGACGGACCATCACTCGCCAGAATTCACATCTTCAACTCAAGGACTACCGATGACCAAGATTGCTCTCCCCGCCTCCCTCGCCCATGCCATCCGGGAGGCTGAGGCTATCGAAGCCAAGATCGCCCGCACCAGGCAGGCGCTCCTGATCGCAACCGACCGTACCGACCGAGCCCAGGTCGAAGTTATCCAGGCGCAGGCCGAGCGCGATCGTCTGGCAGCCGAACACGACCTGGCCTTGGGCGCGGTTGCGCTCGATGAGGTGCCCGAGGTGCCACCGGCCACGCTGGCCAAGGAAGTCACCGCCGCCGCCAAGAGGCTGGCCAGCGAACGTGCCGAGCTGGATGCGGCACAGGGGGCGCGGCGTGGGCTTGAGGCCCGGCTGGCGCGCGAGGCCGAGGAGCGGACCAAGCTCCTGGAGGCCATCGAGCAGGCTAAAGGCGAGGCGCGCCTTGCCTTGGCCGAACAGGCAACTGCGGTCCTGGACAGGGTTACCGCCATCTTGACCACGGAGTTAGTCCCGCTGGCTCAAGCAGATCTGGCGGTCGGCGGCGGCTACTTGGCGCGGTGCCTGGATAGCATCCGTCTCAGCGAGTTCTGTGTCGACAATGGTCAGCCCAGCCGGGCGGGGAAGCTCGACCATGCCATGCGATCGGCAACCATGCCTCCCGAATTCGCTCGGGTCGACATGACCGTGCGCAAGCTGAGGGCAGCCGCCGCCGAGGCTCGTGCGGAAGCTGAGGTCGTGCAGGAGCCGGCCAACGACCTGCAGGCAGCCTGACCATGCGACGCCGCCCTGCCCTACCGATCGTGTCCGAGGCTCCACGACAGGCTGGTGAACAGATGGCCGCTGATCTGCAGGCAGAGATCGACCTGATCCTTCGGCATGCCGACCCGGTCAACGCAGATCTGTCGACCCGGCTGGTAGCCCTGGAGCAGGCAGCGCTTCAGGCACAGGGCGGCGTCCCCGACCTCATGCTGGCAGCCATGGCGGCTGCCAGACAGGCCGCAGAGCAGGCGGCTGGAGAGGAAGGCTGCGGCCTGCGCGAGCGGATCCGGGCCGGTGACTGGATCGTGGGCCGCCTGGCCACAGCGTTCCATGAGCCGGTCGATCGATCGCTGAAGCACTGACCGTGGTCCTATGCCTGGGTTTCGTAGGTTCTTCCTGGCCCCTTGCGGTAATGCGGGGGGCGCGGGCGCATGGCTTCTCTAGCCACAGAATTTTCTACGGTGTTCCACCACATGAGACAGGAGTCTCATCATGGCGATGTCTCGCCAGTCTTGGTCGATCAACGCGCTATCGGTCGAGTTCCAGCTGGACCGGCGGACGGTCGGCAAGCGCCTCGAGAACGTCCTGCCTTATGACCTGGGGCCGGATGGTTCTCCGCGCTGGCGCCTGTCGGAGGCGGCACCCGCGCTGCTCAGGCCCGCGGACAAGCCAGCCGCGAGCAAGATGGCCGGGAAGTGTCCGCCCGGCTGCGAGATCCTGCTACGAGTACCGGACCCGGCACATGGCGGGTGGGTGATCGCCTGGCTCGAGCTGTTTGCCAACTTTCAGTGGTTGGCGGCCGGGCCGATGATGGCATCAGGATTGAGCCGGGAGCAGGCCGAGAAAACGGCCGGCTGGCTGTTCGTGATGTTGATGTCGTTTGCGGATAGTTCAGCCAAGAAGGCCGGCATCCCACCATGGCTGGAAGAGGAGGAGCCGGGCTGGCTGCCGAGCGAGATGATCGTCGAGCCCGACTGGGAGGCTGCGACAGCCTATGCCCACCAGGTGCAGGCGGAGCAGGCGGCCAGCCCGGCGGCATGGCAGCCGTCCTGACGAAGGATCACTCGATGTATCGCTTGCCCTCGCTCCCGGCCCTCCTGGTCGAGAAGGAGATCATCGACGTCCGCACCGCACAGTTCCTGAGTGAATGGCAGAGCCAGATCGATCGCGACGCCTGTCCGATCGCGATCCAGCACCTGGCGGCGATTGTCGAGCACATCCGCGTGCTGCCGCGGGACCAGCTAGTGAGGTACACCGCTGACCGGATCTTGGACGAGCTCATCGCCGACATCCGGCACCGCCAGATCCTGGACCTCCGCTACAACGTTTCGCATCTGCGGCTGCAGGATTATGCCGAGCGGTTGGCAAAGCTCGCAGTACCGCAGCCCGTAAGAGCGCAACCAACCGAGCGTGGTCGGGCACAAGCGTGTGCGTCTAGTTGTTCTACGGCGAAAAGGAACGACAACGACAAAAAGGCTTGATGCTCTGGATAGCAGCTGCACCAGAGCCGGTGCCTGCGCATGCTCCTCTACCGGAATGGCACAGACCTCGCTCGTCAACGTCTAGCGCGTCCTTTCCTCACGCACTTCCAGACTCGCGTCGGTGTTTGTTGCCTGGAACTACATATACTCGGCGAGCCACTCTTAGTTCCTTTGAGATCTATTCTAATACTGGCTTGGGCCTAACGAGCCGGGGTCCGCACAAGCGGCATGAAAATGTCGTCTACGATCTCTTCGACGACAGAAGCCTCTATGGGCTTCATGTTCATCATCATCTCATGACGTATCAGATCAATGGGAAGTGCTGTGATCCTCCGCGTCAGCCTGCTGGCATCAACCTCCCCGCGTTCAACTCCCCGTTTGAGAACGTGATCAATAGTGCCCTTAGCAAGATCCCGCCGGAGGTCTTCTAAGCTAGAGTTGGTCTCTGCCAGATACCCAGCCATTTTGGCCATTACTACAATAAGTACATGCCCTCGACCCGCCAGTTGCTGCAGGAGGCTTACTAATTCGTCCCGCACCGAACCCAGATCCGGCACAGAGACCGGCTGCTGCTCAAGTTGGTGAGTTAATGCTGCCTTCGCGAGTTCCTTTCTCCCTGTCCACCGCCTGCTAAGCACGGGCCGGCTAGTGCCTGCACGAAGTGCGACCGCTTCGAGCGTGAATTCTGCGTAGCCGCGCTCGACCAGTTCGCTCCAGGCGGCGCCCAGTATCGCCTGATCCAGCGCTGCCCCACGCCTCCTTGTTGCCTTCCGGGCCTCCAACATCACCTCCGCATTAAGATGCACGAAAGCATCTTATTGACCTTCTTGCTCCCGCCTATAAGATGCATGTCCGCATCTAGATGTAGCAAGGGTGCAGATGGGATACGGCCTCATTATGAGGCCGTTCGTGAGGCAACTGTGTCGATCTTCTGGCCGGTTTAGCCGGCCGGATATCCTTTTGTTGACCCGTTACCTACAGGAGAAGGTCTAGTCCGCGCTTCGCGTCCGGCTCGGCCACCCATTTTTGCACGCTCGTTTTGTCTTGGACGTGCCGCCAGATCCGGAGAACGAACTTGACTATCCGATACTCTTATACGCTAGCCCTCTGTGCGTTATTGACTTGCGCCTGCACCAGCAAAACAAGCGATCCTGTGCAGTCTTCGGTAGTCATTCCCTCGGCGCCGGCGAGCTCGGCAACGGTCAGCAGTGCGCTGCTTGGTGCTGACGTGCCGCATCAGGCAGAGAATGAAGATGCTACTGTGCCAGCGGGGCCTACCGCACCCGACAATGATCCATGGGAGCCGTACAACCGGGCCGTCGACCGCTTCAATCGCACGGCAGACAGGTGGGTCGTGCGCCCGGTCGCTTCCGCCTACGACACCGTAACACCTGAACCGGTGCAGACAGGCGTAAGCAACTTTTTTAGTAACATGGGCTCTCCAGTTACCCTGGTGAATCAGGTACTACAGGGCAAGCCGGCTCCTGCACTACAAACTCTGGGACGGTTCGCAATGAACACCACTGTTGGCATCGGAGGTCTTCTTGACCCGGCTAGCGCTGCCGGCATTCCTCGCCATGCTGAAGACTTCGGTCAGACTATGGGTGTCTGGGGCTGGAGCGATTCACGTTATTTTGTCTTACCCTTGATGGGTCCAGGAACCCTGCGTGATACATTGGGACAGGTTGGGGACATGCCGCTGTCGCCAATCGGATATATCGACAACAGCCAAGTCACCATGGGCCTGAAGGCATTACGAGTTGCTAACACGCGTGCCGGCTCACTCGGGAAGGACAACAGGCACAGCCACACGATCGACGAGTATGTCATCACGCGCGATACATGGATGCGCCGCCGCAACGACCAGATCCACCGTGACCTGCACGACCGGTCGGTGCAGTGAATTCGGTTCAGCCCGCTGCAGCCTAAAAACCTTCGGGGGCGTAGAAAAGGGATACGCGTGTCTCTTTGGGTCGTGATGGTTGAGGCTGACCGTCTGCAACAGATATCGCAACCGCCATGGCTCGAACATCGGCTTTCCGCTCGATGGTGTTCACGCAAGCCAGCGAGAGGCTAGCAGCCTCCGCCAGCTCGCGTTGGGTCCAGCCCAGCAGCGCACGTCCTGCACGGATCTGTCTGGCGGTGATCATCCCCGCCTCCCAGCTAACTGCCAGTAATAGCTGGTAGCCTTCACCCGCCGTGCTCCTCGTGCGTAGGTCCAGCCTGCAGGCAGGCCGAGATTAGCGCACAGATCGCTGGGCATGATGTCCGTGCAGTTCCACAAGCGGCCGGCGACCTCGCGGTCACATGCCTTCAACTCGACGGCCAGCCGGAAGGCCTCCCGTCGCTCGTTTGATACATGAACCAAATGCGGCTCCTTCAGACGTAGTCCGATGGGAGCTGCGGCTGCCCTGCCTCGCCAGCACCAGGTGAACCCGGTGTCTCCGCTCGCCAGGATGCAGCTAGCCCGGAGCGGAGGCCGATAGGATGTGCAGGTAGAATTGGGCGTCACGAGGACGCTGCCTCACGTGGTGGCCTCGCCCACGTCTAGCTTCGTCGCGAGTTGCTCATCGGCCTGAGTAAGCCACAAATTTAACCATAGCCTATCCCAGAGATTACGCTATCGGTGACACATGGAAAGGTGCCCTCCGCACCATACCCTTGGTAGGCTGCTAGGGGATCTGATCGTGTTCAGAAGGCCATCGATTCTACCACTCTACCCTCTGCTTCTGGCCGCCCACTATCCCCTGTACCTGATGGCCAGCGACCTCGGCATGACGGATGTCCAGGCTGCGATGCGTCCTGCCATCGCCGGTTTTCTCGTGGCGCTGCTGCTGACGGCTCTTTTTGGTGCAGTGCTGAGGGACATCTACCGCGGCGCGCTGTGCACCACGCTGATCGTCATCCTGATCTACCACTTCGACCGCCTCGAGATCTTCTTCAGCGAGACGATCGGCCGCCTGATCGGCCCGCTGCCCGACATCCTTCTCCTGGCGGTCCTGCTCGTCCTCGCCATCCTCATCGTCATCCTGGCCCGCCCAGGTCCGAACCTGACGCGAATCGCCAACGTTATCGCAGGCGTGATGCTGGCTCTGCCCTTGGCAACACTGCTTTGGCAGGAAGCCGAGGCTGACGATGCAACAGTGCGCACACTTGCCGCCGAGCAACGTGATAGTCTGCTGGCCGCCGCCCGCCCCGTCGGTTCTCTGCCCAACATTGTCCACGTGGTGCTCGACGGCTACTCGCGTCAGGACGTACTGGCCAACCTCTACGGCTTCGACAACACGCCGTTTCTAGACAGCCTGCGCCGGCTGAACTTCGCCGTCGCCGACAGGGCGACCACGCCCTACAACCAGACCATGCTGGCCATGACCAGCGTGCTGTCTACGGATTACCTCGATCCGCAGGCGCCACTGCCGCCGGGAATGTCGCTGCGGCGCAGCCTGCGCAAGCAGCTGCAGGCCAACCCGGTGATGGGCGCTCTGTCCCGACTTGGCTACCAGACCGCTGCCCTCGACGTACGTTACGATCCCATCCGGATGGAGCAGGTCGATCGTCTGCTGGGGCGCTTCTGGATCAGCAATTTCGGCATGACGACCCTGGAGCGCAGCCTCCTGCACCGACTGGCCCTGAGGTGGGGCTTTGTGGAAGCTAGCCTGCCGCGCGACATGTTCGAGACACCCTACGAGCGCGAGCTGACCAGCCCGTTCTTCCTCTATGTTCACGCCTTGGCCCCGCACCCGCCCTTCGACGTGAACCGACATGGCGAGCCGGTGGAGCCGGAAGGCGGCTGGAGAGGACTGGCTGACGGCTCCCACTTCACCGATGGTAATCCGCAGCGCCGGCGGATCTACCGTGACGGCTACGTCGAAAAGCTCCAGTTCACCAACCAGCTGGTTCTGGCCTATTTGACCCGGCTCGTGCAGGAGGTCCCGAACCCGAAGGTGATCCTTGTCCATGGCGACCATGGCGGTGGCTTGCAGTTCGACCAGAACAGCCTCGAGCACACGTGCGCTGCCGAGCGCTTTTCACCCCTGCTTGCGGTTTATGCCAGTGATGGCCGGCTGCAGCAGGCCCTTTCCCGGGACCTTAACCTCGTCAATCTGTATCGCCTGGTGTTCAACACCTATCTTGGCACGCAACTGCCGCTGCTGCCGGCGCGGAGCACCTTCGCTGAGTGGGTGGAGCCGACTAAGCAACAGCCAGTGAGCCCCGAGCAGCTTGGGCAGCAGTGCCTGCTCTAGATGATCCGGCGATCTACGGATGTCTTGCCCGGCTTGACGAGCTTCCGTCGCACGGCCGTATCGGGGCCTGGTGCCACCGCTGCCAGCGGGGCTCGCCAGTGATCAAGGACGTATGGGTGCAGAGGTACGGCAGGGACAAGACGCTGCCGGAGTTGGAGCCACGGCTGAAGTGCAAGGAGTGCGGTTGACGGGGGCAGTTTAGACAAGAGATTGGATGATCAGGCATCCCATCATCTTTCGGGGCTTGCCCTACTCTGCCCGCGCCATGGTGGTGCAGGTGGCAGTCGCTTCATCGCCTCCCTCAATGTAGCAGACCTCCATCTCGGTGGGGCTGCTGAGATACCCGGTGGCGTGGCCGTCGTTATTCGAGATGAGGATGGTCTTGCCGTCGGCCTGGATCACACCGACGAACTCCTCTTCTCCACTCTCATATTTGACCTCACCACGAAACACTCGCCCGTGCTGCTCGGTGATCGCCATGTTCGCCGAGCGGCAGGCCTCCCCATCCTTCTGTCTCGCTCACCGCCGGGCCCGCACCACTCCAGGTGCCGGTCAGTTCTGGCACCTCTTGCGCATAGGCTGCCGCGCCGGATGGCAGTACGGCAACGAGTGCCCAGACCGATGCACGCATGCTGCTCCCCCTGGCTGCCGATCTTGTAGTATGCAGCAGCCGTTTCTTGCTGATCTGATCGAGTTAAACTTCTTCGATCTGCATGTCCATGTAGTTTTCTGAGTGCTAAATACATTCTCATACTCCGGAGAGGGCTAGATGATCCATGACACCATTCGCCAGACGAGAATAATTCCGCATCACTTGATTGGCTAACGTTCTATGTAGATTGGAACGTTATCGCTCCTGCGCCCTTTGCTGATATCTACTATTTCGAGAATTGATGCAGATGATGTTGATCCTCGTGGTCGAGGACGAGGGGTTGGTCGCCATGGCCATCGAGTGGGCGCTGAAGCTTGCCGGGCATCACGTGCTTGGTCCCACCGACAACG